>JAHEJX010000163.1 GCA_024638645.1 Actinomycetes bacterium | reverse complement strand
CCACGCCGATTGTCGCCGCGGCGGCGGGCATGCCGCTCAGGGCAACCGAATCGAGTAGGTCCTCGGCAACGAGTGCGGCCACCGTCACTGCTGCAATGAATCCGGTGCGGACAAAGGCCGAGCTCAAGAACAGTGTGCCGAGCAGCCGGCGTCTGGTGCGTTCGGGGACCGTAGTCACCGGGTGACAGTAGCCGGTGGCGTTCTCCTCGTCGCGTGACGGCTTCCGCCTGAGGCGTCGCGTGCTGGGCACTCAGCAAGAGAATTGCGGCCGCAGCCTGTGCCACAGTTGTGCGCATTCTGGCGCTCGAGTTGGTGTCCGATCGACTGTCGCCGGTTGTGCCATCGAGCTTGTCTGTCGGTTCCCGCCACGGACCCGAGGCGCCGGCGGGGCGGCACCGCGAAAACGGCGCCGCCCCACTTGGCGATCTAGCAGCTCAGCTTGGTTTCGGCCTTGCAGGTATCTGGACCTGGACCGCCAATCGCCGTGTCGACCCCTGCCCCGCCATCGAGCAAGTCCGCCCCCTTACCGCCTTTCATGGTGTCCTTGCCCTTCTGCCCGAACACCCTGTCGGCGCCCGCGCCCGCAGTCACTCGATCATTGCCGTTCCCTGCACATACGACGTCGTTCTTGCCCTTGGTTGTGATCACGTCGTTGCCCCCTGAGGCCGCAACCACGTCCACCTTTCCGCTTCCGACCACTTTGTCCTTGAAGGGGGTGCCCTGGATCGTCACTCGCTTACCGTCGCACTTCGGGGCGGGCTCGCAGTTGATTGTGCTGGCGTAGTCGAGCATCGCTTGATGGGCGGGCTTGGCCACCTGGAGCACCGTCTCTGTCGAGCGAGCAACCGTCAAGGTTGCCGATTCGGCCGCGTCGTTGACTTCCAGGCGATACTCGTCTCGGTTCACTGTGTACGTCGAAAAGGTCGGATCGGCATATGACCGGTACTGGGTGAGGCCCTTGCCCGCCGCCGCCGGAGAGCGACAATCCAAGCCGAGGAGCACCAGCGTGCCCGGCCCTGATGCCAGGTTGATGGGGTCCCCGTTGCGGTCCGTGCCCTCAGCGCGAACCAGCTTGCACCCGGCCATGGCGTAGAGCTCAACTGGTCCGTGCGGAGCCATCGGAAAAATGCTGACGAGGATCTCGTGATCTCCATCTTGGTCGAGATCCTTGATCTCGAGGAATGTTGCGATCTGGCCGACGCCCTCCGTGCTCCGGATGAAGGTCTTGTACCCGTTGGCGAGCGTCACCTCGACATGGACCATGTAGTCCTCTGCGGGGTCGTAATAGATGCGCACCTCATCCATCTGGCCGTCGCCGTCGAAATCGCCCTCGCTCGTCTCCTTGAGAGTCAACCCTGCCGCTCCTCCGTCGCCGGGTGGAGTGCAGGCGGCGGCGAGGCCCGCCCCGGCCGCAGCAACACCCATCAACGAAGAGACCACAACGGCAAAGGCACCGAGTATCACCTTGTAACGGTCCAATTCCCACCTCTCAGAATCTGCGGAGCGGATCTCCGCGACGTTTTGAAATTGGCCAATTGTATGGATTCCAACGGCGTAGCGGAGTCAGAAGAGCCAGGTTTCTTCGGGAGGCAAAGGACGGCAGATTGCAGACGTTCGCCCTATTGGAGAGGGTCCAAGCGAGCCGAGGAAGCCATCAAATTGACCCGACTAGCGGGATCTCAGCTCGCGTGGCAAGTGGACCCGATCGTTGAGCCCACGCAGGCTGAAGACGTGCTCGCCGCCGAGCCCAATGAGTCGTGCCCGGCTCACTGAAGCATGGCCAAGCGCAAAGCGGTCCCACTCCCACGGGGTTGGTTCGATGTGGAGGAGCGTTCCGAGGGCGGCCGTGTTCGTTCCGGCGTGAGCCACAACAACTATCCGCTGACCGGCATCGCCGCTGAACCGCCAGAGGTGTCGATCGTCTCCTTCTAACGCCACTGCGCCGCGCTGTTTGGCGAGTTCGGCGACTGCTGCTGCGACCCGCTTGTAGAAGTCGTCGAAAGCCTCCCCACCAGGCATTCCGGCCCACCAGTCGTTGGGATGGCGCTTCTGGGCTTCGGTGAATTGAGCCCGTACTTCACTCTCGGGTGTCGTGCTCCAGTCGGGCATGCCGATTTCAGCGAGACCCTCCACGACCGTTGGCCTGATGCCGAGCGCGTTGACCAACGGCGCCGCCGTTTCCTCTGCCCGCCTCGCCGGGGAGACGAGGATCTCCGTGATCGGGCGGTTCTGATTGGCGAGGAGCTTGGCAACAAGATGAGACTGCTCGTGGCCGCGCGCAGTCAATCCGGGATCAATCTGCGAGATCCCGTCGATGGACCACTCCGGCTCACCGTGCCGGACGAAAATGAACTCCATGTGGGTAGATCGGCGGGGCGGGGCCGACGCTTGAGCGGGGCACCCGAGTCGATCAGTTGGCAACGTGCTTGGCTCCGATCCTGGGAACCGCGTTCTGCCACGTCGGCGTCTTATGCACACCAACTCGACTGAGGAGTGTGACGTCGTGGGAAAAGGAACGCGAGCCGTGCTGACGACGACCGTCTTGGCCGCGGGATTCGTCTTCAACATGACGTCTGTCGCAGTTGCCTCCTGTGCAGAGCCACTGTCGTTCGAGGAGGCTACGGGCCAGGCCACCGCGGTCTTCGTAGGAACCGTCGTCGAGAGCGACTTTGGGGGGCGAGTGGCGACCTTTGAAGTGACCGAGGTATGGAAGGGATCGGTGCCGGCCGAGGTAGTGGTCAACGGTGGCCCGGCAGTTCGAGATCTCGAAGAGGCTCGCGCTAACGGTTTGGATCTCGCCACCTCCGTCGATCGCAGCTATCTCCTTGGTGGAACATACGTCGTGTTCGCGCAAGGGACCGAGGGTGGCGTGCTTTTCGACAACAGCTGTTCGAACACTCGAGAGCTAACCGATGAGATTGCAGATTTGCGCCCGGACACGGCAACAGTTCCGGCGCCCCTAGAGCCTGTCGCAACCACTGCGTCGCCCGTCGATGGGGCTCCGCCGGCTGCGACGACGGCCCCAAATACCACTTCGGAGTCGATCAATAGATGGTGGCTTGCCGGTCTCGCGGCAGCGGCAGTAGCGGCGAGCGCGACGGTGGTGGCGCGACGAAGACACAGGAGAACTGCGCCGCAGTGGCGCCCCTGAAGGCTCGGGCGAGCGGTCCTCGGGATCAAACGCACCCCAGAATGAACCGAAGGCCGCCATTGGCGGCCTACGGTTCGGGCTTAGACGGGAGGTAGGAAGGCATCCTGTCTGAGTATTCTTTCGGTCCAGACCGGACCTCGCTTGAGCAGTTTCTGTGGATAATTCGCGAAATCACAAAGAAGAACTAGTCACCCATATACGGGACAACGCTTTGCGGACGGATGGACCGTTTCAGTTGGCCTCTGGGGGAGTGTCCTCGTGGTACCTCGATGGGCGCCAGGTCACTTATGACGGTGTCGGCGGGCGTCTTGTGGCGGCCTGCATCGGCGAACTGCTCGACCCGACCGCGACTGCGGTTGGCGGTCTGACGATGGGAGCCGACCCGGTCGCCATTGCCACTGCGCTGCTCCATGATCCCCCGCTGCGTTCGTTTTCAATTCGTAAGAGTGCCAAGGACCATGGCACGGGCGGCCGGCTTGTAGGCCCGGTTCATTCGGATGACATAGTCGCGGTCGTCGACGACACTACGACGACCGGGATTTCTTTCGTCGAGTCGATCAAGGTGCTCCAGGACCAAGGCATCGACGTCGTTCAAGCACTGGTCGTGGTCGATCGCAGCGACGGTGCCGCCGCGCAGCGTTGTGCTGAGCTCGGCGTACCATTCGTTGCAGTAGTTCTGCCCACCGATCTGGGGATCACTGAGTGAGCACATTCCGTGTAGAGCGTTCGCCACTGCGCCAGTTCATGTTCGGGCTGGTCGGTTTGCTGCTGATCCTGGCTGCGATCGACATCGTATGGGCCCACAAACTCGCCGAGCCGCCCACTAGGGACTCCAGCGGCAACCTCACAACCCGCGGCCAGGTCGACCGGCGCCACGACCTGATGTGGGGGAGCCTCTTCCTGCTCGTCGGCGGCGGAACCGTGCTGATCGCTGTGTCCGGGTTGATCAGGCGCCAGCCCATGCTCGAGATTGCCGAAGAGGGAGTTTCGATTCGCCTTCTTAGCGGCAATCAGATGGTGCACATCCCATTTCATCGCGTCATCTGGGCCCGATCGGGCGTCGACAACTCCCCGGAAGCAGGCATCAATCCCCGCCAGTTGCTGATCGCCGTCGATTCTCCTTCGCGCTTTCCCGAACATCTGTGGGGAGCCGAGTGGCAGGATGACGTGTTGCGAGTCGACGTCCAAGGTTGGACCGAGACGGCCGAGGAGATTGCGATCCGGATCGGAATCGAGAAGACCCGCTACGACGTACGCCAGGCAAGGGCTGCGGAAACCGACGCAGATTCGGAAGAGGAGTCACTGTTGTGAGCTGGCGCATTGGGGCCCACACAGGGGGTGAACACCCGATTGCTGAGATGGAAGCTCGCGACGCCGATCTTGTGCAGTTCTTCCTATCTGACCCCCAGGGTTGGAAAAAGCCGCGACATCGCGACGACACCGATGAGTTGGTCGCAAGCGGCGCTCGGCTCTACGTGCACGCGCCGTATCTGATGAATCTGGCATCGCCCAACAACCGGATCCGCATCCCGTCGCGCAAGAACCTGGCGCAGACCGTCGAAGCCGCCGAGGCAATCGGCGCGGCAGGCGTCATCGTGCACGGTGGCCACGTCGGCGATGACGAGGACATCAGCGTCGGCTACGAGCGTTGGCGTAAAGCGCTCGACACGTTCGAGTCATCGGTGCCCGTGCTGATCGAGAACACGGCCGGCGGGGGCAACGCAGTGGTCCGAGAGT
>JAHEJX010000064.1 GCA_024638645.1 Actinomycetes bacterium | reverse complement strand
ACGACCTCTCGGACGGATTCCCCCTCGTCACAACCAAGAAGGTCCACCTCAAGTCCGTCATCCACGAGCTCTTGTGTTCCTGGCGGGCGATTCGAACGTGCGGTACCTCAAGGAAAACGGGGTCCGCATCTGGGATGAGTGGGCGAACCCGGAAACGGGCGAACTCGGCCCGGTCTACGGGGTCCAATGGCGATCGTGGACCACTCCAAGTGGCGCTACCGTCGACCAGATTGCACAGCTCGTCGACCAGATCAGGATCAACCCACATTCGCGGCGCCACATTGTCTCTGCGTGGAATGTGGCCGATATCCCCGACATGGCGCTTCCCCCCTGTCACACGCTGTTTCAGTTCTACGTGGAGAACGATCGACTCTCCCTCCAGCTCTATCAACGCAGTGCCGACATGTTCCTCGGAGTTCCGTTCAACATCGCCTCGTACTCGCTCCTTCTGATGATGATGGCGCAAGTGACCGAGTTGGAGCCCGGCGACTTCGTGCACACTCTCGGAGATGCCCACATATACGACAACCACGTCGAGCAGGTCACTCTCCAGTTGAGCCGCGAACCTCGGGCGCTGCCCGACATGAGGCTGAACCCAGAGCGCAAGAACATCTTTGACTTCCGTTACGAGGACTTCGAACTGCACGGGTACGACCCACACCCGCCCATCAAGGGCCTGGTAGCGGTCTGAGTCGCGCAATCGTCCTGGTCGCGGCCGTCGGGCGCAATGGCGCCATCGGCGCCGACGGCAGATTGCCATGGCATCTACCGGATGACCTCGCTCACTTCAAGGCCATCACGATGGGTAAACCAATTGTGATGGGACGATTGACATTTGACTCGATCGGGCGGCCGCTGCCGGGTCGGCACAACATCGTCCTCACCAGGCAGCGGGGCTGGGATGCTGCGGGCGTACTTGTTGCCAGAACACCGCAGCGCGCACTCGAGCTGGCTCGCGAGGCATTACCTGAAAGCGATGTGTGCGTCATCGGTGGAGGCCAGATCTATGAGCTCTTCTTACCGGCTGCCGAGCGAATGGAGATAACGGCAGTCGATGCCGCCCCCGCAGGGGACGCCCACTTCCCGGATTGGGACACGACTCAGTGGCGGCTCGTGGCAGAGGACGCCCGTGCGGGCCCACCTCCGTTTGTGTTTCAGACTTGGCAGCGACGCTAGGCGAGCGGAATCCGTAGCACCAGCGCGCCATCTTCGACGGCCCACGTGGCACTACCGACAAGGGAATAGTCGAGGTAGTCGTTCTCAGCTTGTTCTACGAAGGACTTGCGGGCCGGGCCCTCGATGGGAGGGATTCCCCTGTCCTTCACCGCATCGGCCCGCTCCCGGAAGCGAGCCAAGAACTGGTCAACATCTAGCTGGGCCACGTCGGTCCTCTCCGCTCGGCTGCAGGCCCCACGCTACCTCCAGTCTCACCCGCACTGCGCCTCGCTAGCCTCGGTCGTCATGCTCGACCGAAAGCTCATCATCGTGTCTGGCAAGGGCGGAGTCGGGAAGTCCGCCATTGCGGTAGCGCTCGGCCTCCGGGCTCAGCGCGCAGGAAAACGTGTACTGATTTCGGCAATGTTGGAGCACACCGGCGCCGCCATCCACCTTGGGGCGGATCAGCTCACTTATCAGCCCACCGACTTCGCCAGCGGTGTGGCGGCAATGTCCGTCGAGCGTTCGGCAGCCCTCGAGGAATACCTGCGCGTCCAGATGCGGGTTCCCGCGGCCGCTCCGACGCGCGCGTTGAGCCGGGCGATGCAGGTCCTAGTCGACACGGCCCCCGGCGTGCGAGAGGTGATCTCTATGGGCAAGCCCATTTTCGACACCTGGCAGGGCAACTACGACGTCGTGATTGTCGATGCGCCTCCCCTCGGGCAGCTGATGTCGTACCTACGGGCACCGGCAGTCGTGGCGTCTCTCGTTCCTACAGGCGGCATCAAAGTCCAGGCGGGCCGGATGGCGGATGCCCTTGCCGATACCGAAACGTCGACGCTGGTGTTGGTGACCACACCCGAGGAGCTCCCGGCGGCCGAAACCTCCGAAGCCCTCCGCCAACTCGAAGCCGAACATTTGATACGAGTCGGAGCCGTGATCGCCAACAGGGTCATTCCGCCGCTCGCGGTGAGCGAAAGCGATCTCACAACGCTGGCCGCAGGGCCCGGCCGTGACGCCGCGCTTCACCATTTGGCCTTGTGGGAAGCGCAGCAGGCGGCCCTCGACCCTTTGCCGATCGATATCTGGCTCCCTTATCTGTTCGGTGTGCACACACCTCAGGAAGTGGCGGCTCAGCTTGCCGATTTCCTCGAGGACGCGACATGAGCGAGATCGTCGTCATCACGGGAGCGGGTGGTGTTGGCAAGACAACCCTGTCGGCTTCGATCGGCACAGCTCTGGCTGCCGCCGGCCAGCGGACGCTCATCATCACTGTGGATCCTGCTCGGCGCCTCGCAGACGCCCTTGGGGTTTCGCTCGACGGCGCAGCCCCGAATCGACCAACGCGCGTCGACGACGTCGCCGAACTCGATGCGCTCATGCTCGACCTCACAGCCTCCTGGGAAGCGATCACTCGCCGCCACACCGACCCCCAGATCGCCGATCGGCTCCTGGAGAACCCCTACTTCCGAGCAGTCGCCGACCGATTCCCGGCAGCACAGAGTTACGCAGCCGGCGAGCAGGTCGCCGAGTTCGCCGATTCGAGGGCATGGGACGTAATTGTCGTCGATACCCCACCTGCCGCCGGCGGCATCGACTTCTTCATGGCTCCCCGCCAGATGCAGGATCTGATTGGTGGGCGGATGCTGCGATGGCTGACCGGTGCTCGCATCCCCGGGCGGCGTCTGCTCTACCGGACGACGGCGCGGCCCATGCTGCGTCTTGCCGACGCTGTGCTTGGAAGCGCTCTGCTCGAAGAGATTGCGGACTTCCTCCTCGATCTACGCAACCTCTACGACGGCATGGCGGCCAGAGCAGCTGCCATCGAGAGAATGCTGACGACGGCGACAGTTCTCGTCGTGTCGACCGACGGCCCCGGACCGATGCGCGAAGCCGGTCGCTTCTTCCGGTCGCTCCCCGAGATTGCCGTCAGTCCGGCTGCGCTTGTCTTCAACCGTGCTCTCCCCGACTCCTGGATCACTGCGAGAGGCCCCCAGGGTTCGTCCCCGCTCGAACAGGCTGTACGGGACAACATGGCGCGGTGGAGCACTGAGGCCCGCCGCAACCGGGACGCTCGGGAAGCCATGGCAGCACGACTCGAGGTTCCGCTGGTGACCGTCCCATGGCTGCGGCAGGCTCCGCGAGACCTCATCGCACTCCAAGCCCTGGCCGGCGAGCACTCGGGTCTGCTCTCGCTCATCCAAGACGACTAGTGAACTTATCCACAGCTCTTGGGTCTAAGCAGCGGGAATGGAGCAGGATGCTACTCAACGCGAACCGTTCAATCGCACGCATGCTTGACCGATACACCACCTATACGTACCGCACTCCCACCAAGGCGGTCGAAGTGGAGCACAACCAGGCCAAGCCGCCGTGGCGTCGTCACGGTCACCTGCTGATCGGCGTAGCAATCGTCGTGGCATCTCTTTGCGCCGTCACAATCCTCCAGTTTCGGGCCACCAACTCGCGTACGACTTCTCAGGGTGCCGTGGCGCTGGCACTCGACGCCGTCGACTCCTTCCAGGCCGGCGAGGCCGCCGAAGCGTCTGCCGCCCTTCATCAGAAGATGCTCGGCGCTCTAGAGACACTGAATCCTTCAGGAGCAACGCTCCAGACCGCGCAACTGCTCGGCAGAATCGGCCCGGCTGCCATCGCCGGCGACGGCTTCGCCGCCGGTGCGTACGGTGTTGCCGTGCGCGACCTGGTACGCGGGATCACGCGAGATGCCAACATCACGACCGTTCGCACCCAACAGGTTCAGATGGGCATAGTCGCCGGCGCCGCCATTGCGCTGGTCATGCTCATAGGTAGCGTCGCCGCACGCCGCAATCCAGCACCGGCCGGTCGCAAATCGCGCGCCCATCACCCAAGCCAGACAGATCCGCTCACCGGCCTTGGTCAGATCGACGCCATCCGTGACAGGCTTACCGAGCTCCTCGACTCGAGCAAGCCGGGAACCGGGTTCGTCGGCATGCTGGCCGTCGGCATCCAACCAGAGCACGAACACTTCATGCCGTTGACCCGAAGCCAGCTCGACGCAGCCCTACTCGAAACCTCGGAACGTCTCCGGGAGACCGTGCGCGCAACCGACACCGTTGCCCGCTTGGCTCGAGACGAGCTCGCTGTGGCACTGCCGTCATCACCGCGCGTCGAGGATCCAGGCAGAGTCGCTTCCAAGATCCTCGGAGCGCTCGATCGCCCCATCGACGTCGGAGAAGTCATGGTGCGCCCCAACCCGAGGGTCGGCATCGCTATTGCTCCACTCGATGCCGTCACCCCTGATGGCCTGATCCAGAGGGCCAGGCTCGCCAGGCGTGCAGCCAGTGACAGCCCGGCGGCCGTGTACCGGTCATACAGCTCGGGCCTGGCACCCTCCGAGCTCGGCTCCCTCGAGACGCATGCGGACCTCGCGGCCGCGCTCGAGGCAGACGACGGGCAACTGTGGGTGGCATATCAACCCAAGATCGACCTCAACTCCGAGCGGGTTGTGGGCTTCGAAGCGCTCGCTCGATGGGATCACCCAGTACGCGGCCCAGTTTCTCCCGCGGAGTTCATTGCAGTGGCTGAGGAGACCCAATTGATCGTGGCCTTGGGAAGATGGGTCCTGGACAAAGTGTGCGCGCAGATCGCAACCTGGGAGCAGCACATCCAGCAACGGATCCCCGTGTCCGTCAACGTCTCTGGAAGGCAGTTCGAGCACCCCGGCCTGGCCGCCGACGTCAAAGAGATCCTGGAGACTCATGGAGTAGGCGCTGAGATGCTCGAGCTGGAACTCACCGAAGGCATTCTCCTCGAGGACCGCCTCGAGCTGATATCGATGATGCACGAATTGAGTGAGCTTGGCGTGAAGATTGCCGTCGACGACTTCGGTACCGGCTATTCGGCTCTCAGCTACCTCAAACGTTTTCCCATCGACGTGCTGAAGATCGACCGGGCATTCATCCGGGATCTGCAGGGAGACAACAGTGACGAGGCGATATCGACCGCCATCATCTCGATGGCGCATAGCCTCGCTCTCGAGGTCGTCGCCGAGGGCGTCGAGACTCCGGAACAGCTGAGCGTGTTGCGCAACCTCGGTTGCGACGCCGCCCAAGGCTTCTACTTCGCCCACCCCGCTCCCCCGAGCGAAATCGAGACGAGAGCGGTTCTGAGCAGCTAGCGCTGCTGGTATCACTCACGAAATACCGGTTACCAGATTCGCCTAGCCAACTGCGCTTGGGCCGAGTAGCTCGCGCAGCTCTGCAAACAAAGCCGTCCTCGGTTCCACTCGATGTTCGTCACCGAGGCGGATCACCTTCTCCGTGCCTTGCGAAACCATGTGCAAGTACACACTGGCCGATCCTGGGTGGTTGGCGATGACGCCGCGAATACGGTCGACCATGTTCTTGGAGAGTCGACTGGCCGGCACTCTGAGGCGGACCAAGTCCTCTTCGGACAGCTCGGGCTCACGAATCTGCTGGGCAATGAATTTCACTTCGTCACCGCGATGGTCGACTCGCCCTGTGACAACAACGACTGCGTCTTCTCGAACGAACGGTCCGTATTCGGCAACCGTCCGCGGAAAAGCCACCACCTCAGTCGAGCCCTGGAGGTCCTCCAGGACGAAGAACAGCATCGGGTCGCCCCCTCTGGTGTACCGCCGGGTTATGGCCGAGATGATGCCGCCGATCGTCGCCTGCGACTTGTCCTCACGCTCCCATAATCCGGGCAAGGTCGAGGTACACATCATCCCAAGCGCCTTTTCGACACCAAGGAGCGGGTGATCGGAGACGTAGAGCCCGAGCATTTCCTTTTCGAACTGAAGGCGCTTGCGTTTGTCCCAGCCGTGATCCGGGATCTCGACTGCTACTTCCTCGACCGCTGAGCCTGCGCCACCAAATAGGCTGAACTGACCCATTTCTTCGGCGCGCCGGCGCGATACGGTCGCGTCGAGCATGTCGAGGTAACGCTCGACGAGCCCGCGCCGAGTGTTGCCCAGCGAGTCGAACCCTCCCGCCTTGATCAGCGAGTCGATCGTGCGTTTGTTGAGGACGTTGAGGTCGACCCTGTCGATGAAATCCTGAAAACTCGTAAACGGCCCGTTCTTCTCGCGTTCGGCGATGATGAGCTCGACAACACCCTCGCCGACATTACGAACAGCGGAGAGGCCGAATGTGATCTCACCATCGATCGCGGCGAAATCCATGTCGGAGCGATTCACATCGGGGACGAGAACCCGAATTCCCATTGATCGACATTCGTGCAGATATAGCGCCGTGCGATCCTTGTCCCGCTTCGAAGCAGTCAGGAGGGCGGCCATGTATTCGGCGGGATAGTGCCGCTTCAGCCAAGCCGTTTGATATGCGACAAGGGCATAGGCAGCTGAATGGCTACGGTTGAAGCCGTATCCTGCGAAGTGCTCGATGAATCCGAAGAGCTCTTTGCCTAACTCCTCGGGATGACCCTGGGTGACCGTACCTGCAACGAACTTCTCTTCTTGCTCGCGCATGACGGACGGGATCTTCTTGCCCATTGCCTTGCGGAGCATGTCCGCCTCAGCCATGGAAAAGCCGGCCATGGCCCGCGCCGCCTGCATGACCTGCTCCTGGTAGACCATGATCCCGAATGACGTGTCGAGAATCGGCTCCAGATTGGGATGCAGGTACTCGACCGGGCTACGACCGTTCTTTCGATCCGCATATTCGGTGTGCATTCCGGCGCCGAGCGGCCCGGGTCTATAGAGGGCGTTGAGAGCGATCAGGTGCTCGAACTCCTCTGGTTTGAGGTTACGCATCAATGCCCGCATCGGGCCACCCTCGAACTGGAACACACCCATCGAGTCCCCGGCTTGCAACATCTCGTAGACGGCAGGGTCGTCCAGCGGAACGGCATCGATGTCGATTCGCTCGCCGGAGGTGCGCTCGATCAACTCGAGCGCACGTTCGATGGTGGCGAGGTTGCGCAAGCCGAGGAAGTCCATTTTGAGCAGCCCGAGCTCCTCGACACCGTGCATCTCATATTGGGTGACGACCTCAGAGTCGTCCCCTTTTTGCTGGACCGGCACGATGTCGGTCAACGGCACGGGGGAGATGACCACGGCAGCTGCATGAATCGAATCCTGGCGACGCAAGCCCTCGAGCCCGCGAGCCGTATCGACCACCTCACGGACCGCGTCGTCCGTTGCGTAGAGGTCGCGCAGCCCTGCTGCGCCCGAATACCAGTCCTTGACGTTGGCCTCGGCTTCGCCGTCCGGGGCGTCGAGACATTGGGTCAGCGTCGCCTCTCTGCCCAGGATTGCCGGCGGCATCAACTTGGCGACCTTGTCGCCAAGCCCATATGGGTGACCGAGGACTCTTGCCGCATCGCGTATTGCCTGGCGGCCCTTGATCGTGCTGAACGTGATGATCTGGGCCACGTGATCGCTGCCGTAGCGCTCTGCGCAATACCTGATCACCTCGCCTCGGTACCTCTCGTCGAAATCCATGTCGATATCCGGCATCTGGCGGCGGCCCGGGTTCAGGAAGCGCTCGAATATCAATCCGTATTCGATTGGGTCGAGTTTCGTGATGCCGAGGCAATAGGCGATGATCGATCCGGCCGCGCTCCCTCGGCCCGGTCCCGTCCGAATCCCCTGCTCGTTGGCGTACCTGATGAGGTCCCAGACGATCAGGAAATATGAAGCGAACCCCATGTCATCGATGACGCGCAACTCGTAGTCGATGCGCTCTTGCACCTCTGAGTCCAAACCATCGCCATACCTGACCTTGGCCCCCTCCATGACAAGGTGCCTCAAGTAGCTCGCCTCGTCGTGACCGCTAGGAACGGGAAACTGCGGCAGCAGGATCTTGCCCAATTCGAAGGGCACGTCGACTCTTTCGGCGATCAGCAGCGTGTTGTCACATGCACCGGGGAATTCTTCCTCGGGAAACAACGCCCGCATCTGGCGGGCTGACTTGACGTAGAACTCCTGTGATTCGAATTTGAATCGATCGGCGTCTGACTTGTTCGCTCCGGTCTGAATGCACAGCAGCACATCGTGCGCTTCTGCCTCGTCCGCATACGTGTAGTGACTGTCATTCGTGGCAAGGAGCGGCGCCCCGACCTTCTGGGAGATCGCAACGAGGTCGTCCATCACGGCGGCCTGGGCCGGAATGCCGTGGTCCATTATCTCGATGAAATAGTTGCCCTTGCCGAAGATGTCTTGATACATGGCGGCCGCTTCGAGAGCTGCGTCGAAGTCGCGGATCTGGTCGCGATTGCCTTCCTCACTTGATGCGTCGGGAGCGAGCAACTGGGCGACATGGCCGCCGAGACAGCCAGAGGTGGCCACAATCCCTTCGCTGTATTCGGCGAGTAGCTCCCTATCCATACGCGGCTTGTAGTAGAAACCCTCTAGGTAGGCCCGCGACGCAAGCGTCATCAGGTTGCGATATCCAACCTCTGAAGTCGCCAACAGGTTCATGTGATATCGAGTGTCTTGGCGGCGGGGCGGACGCTCGTGACGGGATCCCGGCGTGACGTACGCCTCGATGCCGATGATCGGTTTGACGCCTGTCCCGGCAGCGGCCTTGATGAAGTCGACTACGCCATACATGACGCCATGGTCCGTAATGGCCACAGCCGGCTGCCCGTCCCCTTCGACGGCTCGAACCAGATCCTTGACCCTGGCGGCACCATCGAGCATCGAAAACTCGCTGTGCACATGCAGGTGGGCAAAGCTCTTTTCCACGAATCCTCCGGGCCCGGCCTATTGAGCGATGGACCTACAAACTACATCAATGTCATTAAACAGGCCACACCGCGAAATCGGCGATTAGTCGCTCTTGGAGCCAGACCTGGTCGAACTCGAGGGCTTCTTGGCCCCGCTCTTTGACGATGCGCTCTTTGACGATGCGCTCTTGGCAGCCGCGGCCTTCTTCGAAGCCACCGGCTTCTTCTTCGCCACAGGCTTTCGTGCCGTCGCGGCGCCAGCGCTCGTCGACTTGGCTGTCGACTTCTTGGTAGCGGCTCCGCTTCGCGCGGCGGTCGTTTTCGATTTGCCCTTGGGCGGAGCGACCTTCGAGTTCTGGCTCTGCTTCGGCTCAGCCGCAGCCGCCGACCTGCTGCCCAGTGGGGGACGCTTCTTAGGCGTCGGCGTGGTCGAAGCCGTGCCGGTCAGCTTCTTCTGAGCCTTGCGCGGCGCCTTGCGGGCTGCCTTCGGCTTTTCGCCGCCCCTGGCAGTTGCCAGCAGCTCCTGGAACGATTCTTCGATTGCGCTGACAAAACCGTCGAGTTCGGCCATCACGTCGTAGTCGGCATTGAAACCCCAACAGACCTCGCCGTTGTAGCTGAACAGGGCAATCCCCACCCCATGGCCGTACCACAGCGGGACGAGCGGGTATTGGCGAATCAGCTTGGCGCCGAGCAGATACATCGGGAACTGCGGGCCGGGCACGTTGGTCACCGTCATGTTGAACGGGCGTGCACCTGTCGCCAAGCGCGACGCCATCGAAACGATGGTGGAAGGCGCCCCCGAGCTCATCTGAACCAGAGAGGCGGCTCCGAGCGCCTGATCGGTCATCTTCAGCTTCATGGTCTCGTTCTGTACCGCTTCGAGGCGCGCCGTCGCGTCTGCCGAGTCGACCGGCATTGACACGATCCACATCGCTACCTGATTGCCCAAGGTGCCCCGCTGGCTCGGGGAGCGCACACTGACGGGCGCCATCACCCGAAAGTCGATACCTTCGAGGTCGACGTCATGCGCTTCGAGGTAGCGTCTCACTCCCCCGGCCACCGTTGCCAGAATCACGTCGTTGACGCTGCCGCCGAGAGCGTTCTTGACCTCCTTCACTTCGTCGAGGTGAGTTCGCAGCGTTCCGAAACGTCGGTTGGGCCCGATAGTCCCGTTGAGGGGCGTCATCGATGCCTTGCTCAGCCATCCGGACCCGAGCGAGTTGCGAATCGCCCGCACCCGCCGCGCTCCCTGCAGTGCCAGCGTCTGCACATCGTCGGTGAGGGTCTGCGCCGATCGCAGGGCCGCGGTGACACGACCCGCTCGCCGCGCCGCCTCCTTGATTATGAGTTCGGTGTCGCCTGGCGCAGGGCGAGGCTCAAAAGGCTCTGCATCCTCGAAGTCCTCAGTTGGCATCAGGTTGAGCAGCACCGCCATGAGATCCACTCCCGAGATGCCGTCGATCATGGCGTGATGGATCTTGGAGATCATCGCAAAATGGTCTCCCTCGAGCCCCTCGACGATATTCACCTCCCACAACGGTCTGGACCGATCGAGCTGCTGCGACGACAGCCTGCCCATCAGGGCTTTGAGCTGGTCGCGGTTACCGGGCCTGGGCAGGCTCGTGTGACGAATGTGGTAGTCGATATCGAAGTGAGCGTCGTCGACCCAGACCGGATAGCGCTCGAGTGGCACGTAGGCCAGCCGCTGGCGGTACCGAGGAATCAAATGAAGGCGCGACTCGATGAACCGTTTGATGCGATCGACGTCGATTCCGCCGTCGGGCCGCTTGAGTTCGCCCGCCTCGAAGATGAGCATGCCGGCTACGTGGAAGTGGGTTGTCCGACTCTCCAATGCCAGAAATGAGCTGTCCAGAAAAGACAACCGCTCGTAATGCCCGCTCATCGACTCCCGCCTCTGTGTTGCCTCTAGGTTAGAGGTCGACGAAAGCGGCCACATCGGCAGATGCTCCGTCGTCCCAATCGCCGAGGCCACGCAGTGCCGCGACCAGTTCGGCCGGCAGTGGCGACTGCACCGTTGCTTCTTGACCTACTGCCGGATCCACAAAGGTGAGTCTGGCTGCGTGGAGCCACACGCGATCGATGGCCATGCGCCCACCGCGGCGCCAACCGTAGGTTCTATCGCCGGCAAGCGGCGCCCCGATTGAACTCAGATGGACTCGAATCTGGTGGGTCCGGCCAGTGTCCAACTTCACCTCGAGCAAGGAGACCTCGTTCCAGGTCGCCAGGCGCCGATAGTGCGTTCTGGCAAAGCGCCCATCTTGCCGCAGCGCCATCCTCGTCGGATGGTCCGGATCTCGGCCGATAGGAGCCTCAACAGTGCCGGTTGCCGGCTCAACTCGGTCCTGAACGAGGGCCAAGTACGTCCGCTGGATCGAACGCCGCTTCAACTGCTGCTGCAGATCCCCATGCGCCGTTGCGGTTTTGCCGACCAGTAGCAACCCAGAAGTGTCACGATCCAGGCGGTGCACCAACCCCCATCGGTGCTCCTCGCCAAGCTCTGCAAGCGACGGATAATGGTGAATCAAGACACTCGCAAGGGTGTCATTGCGATGCCCCGCCCCCGGATGCACCACCAAACCGGCGGGCTTGTCGACGACGAGGACTTGGTCGGATTCGTATCTGATCGTGAGCGGTGCATCGAGCGGCTGCAGCGGCCCTGCTGCCTCGGGAAGAACGGCTTCCAGGCGGGTACCTGCCGCCAGTTTGTCCTTGGCCCCGATCGGCCGACCTTCGCTGGTGACGCTGCCTGCGTCCACCACTTCACGGGCGGTCGCCCGGCTGAGACCAAATACTCCTGCGACGACCCGATCGGCCCTCAGGCCGTCCATGTCGCCGGGCACAGCCGCTCTCACAGGCTCGGCGCCTGTGTCGCTCATGGGTGCTTGTCGGGAACGGCTGGAGCTGCTTCGACACGCTGGGCGCGAGGTGCGATGAAGAATGCGGAGAAGACCATCACCACCACACCTATGGAGATTGCAGAATCGGCAACGTTGAATGTCGGCCAGAACGAGAGGTCGATGAAGTCGATGACCGCGCCATCGAGGAAGCCGTCGCCGCGAAAGATGCGGTCGACCACGTTGCCGGCCGCACCGCCCATGATCAACGCCAACGCCAGCCTGTCGAGGGCCAACTCCACCTTTGGCAGGTAGAGGGCGATCGCCACAACCGCGACTATCGCCACCCCGGCGAGAACGGCTCCGCCGCCCGTAAAGGATGAGAATGCCGCCCCAGGGTTGCGGGTGAGGCGAAATCGCAGTGTTTCACCGATGAGGTTGATGGGCCCATTGGCGAGCGCATCAAGAGCCCACTGCTTCGTGAGCTGATCGACCGCCACCACCGCAGCCGTGATGAGCAGACCCTTGCGGGTTGCGCTGCTGATTAGCTGGCGCCTTCTACTGTCGTCGTTGCGTAAGGGAGCGCTTCTAGCCTGGCAACAGGTATCGGCTCACCGGTGCGCTCGCAGATGCCGTAGAGGCCCCTGGCCATTCGCCCCTCGGCGTGTTTCACCTTCTCGAGCAGGTCCCGAGCATTCTGCTGCAGCGACAAGTCCATCTTGATCTCGGCCGCAATAGTGCCCCCATCGGCGTTGTCCGGGTCGCTGAACTCCGAGCCGGTGGTGGCAAGGCGGCTGGTCTCGAGCTCTTCCTCGAACGACTCGATGATGTCTTCGAGTCGCTCACGCTCCTCCTGGAGCTTCTTGGCAAGACGTTCCAGGGTGGATTTAGCCAGTTTTCGTGACATCACACCTCCTGAGGAGCCGGAACTTAGCAGTACGACGGGCTAATCCGGCGCGATTCCCAACGCCCGCTCTATTCCCGCTAAGTCACCACTCTCGATGTGTATTTGCTTCCGGCGGGCACCGCCTCCCGACACGATCGACACCGGACAACCGAGGCGCTTGCGCAAAAAGCGCACAAGAGCGTCATTGGCGAGACCGCCGGTTGCGGGTGTCGCCACCCGTATCTTGAGCGACGAACCGTGTACCCCGACGACTTCGGTGCTGCTGGCCCCGGCCACGATCCACGCCGTGAGGATCAGCCCGTGATCTGAAGTATGTAGCACTCTTTGTCCCACGGAGGCGACGATAACGGGCCACACGATCCTGCTACTGGGTATCATCGCTCCAGGCGTTGATGAGGACGCGCGGAGCAGGCAATGTGCCAGAAGCGAGTCGGCGACGGTGAAAGGCCGGCGGCGCATCTGCTGCGACATCACCTCGGAGCTGTGGTTGAAGATACGCAGGCTGGCAGGCCTGTGAGGTAGAACCCACCGGGCACTCCTCCGACATGGAACAATGAAGCGGCTGCCCTCGCCACCCAGATCGACGGTAGGGCAGCAAGCCGGGTGGTACCGCGGTTTCACCGTCCCGGGTTGTAGGCGAATAGCTCCAACCGAAGGACGGACCCGTGACCGACAGCACCCCATCGAGCGAACCAACGTTCAAGAGAGTTGGGCCGCAGGTGGACATTCCTGAGCTCGAGGCGCGCGTTCTCGACCTGTGGGACGACGTCGATGCCTTCCCCACGTCGGTTGCCATGTGGGACGAGCAATCGGAATACACGTTCTACGACGGTCCACCTTTCCCAACCGGAAGCCCGCACTACGGCAACCTCCTGGCGGGCGTCATCAAGGACATCGTGCCGCGGTACTGGACGATGCGGGGTCACCGAGTTGAGCGCCGCTTCGGATGGGACACGCACGGGTTGCCGATCGAGATGGAAGTTCAGAAGGACCTAGATCTGTCCGGCCCACGCCAGATCGAGGAATTTGGCGTCGCCAACTTCAACGAAGCGTGTCGCAACAAGGTTCAGGCAAATACCGAGCGCTGGGAATACGTCACGAGGCGGCTGGGCCGATGGATCGACTTCGAGAACGACTACAAGACGATGGACGTCGAGTTCATGGAGTCGGTCTGGTGGGTATTTCGCGGGCTGTGGGACCGCAATCTGGTGTACCAGGACTTCAAAGTCGTCCCTTACTCATGGGGCGCTGGCACGCCGCTCTCGAACTTCGAGCTCAACCTCGGCGGGTATCGAGATATCGAAGACCCATCGATCACCGTGCGCCTCGAAGTCACAGCCGACCATGGGCCCGTCAGCGCAGGGGATTTCCTTCTCATCTGGACGACGACGCCGTGGACGCTGCCCGGCAACCTCGCCGTGGCCGTCGGCACAGGCATCACCTACGCGCGCGTACAAGCCGAAGGCGACCACTACTGGGTTGCCCAAGACCTGATCGACTCGGTGTGGAGAGACGATGACAGCGTTGCTGAAGTCGCGACGGCCCTCGGGGAGGAACTGCTGGGAACTCCCTACCATCCGCCATTCGATCACTTTCTGGAGCAGCGCGAGCTCGGCGGCTTTGTGGTCATCTCGTCAGACGAGACGAGCACCGATGAGGGCACCGGCCTGGTGCATATGGCCCCCGCTTACGGCGAGGCGGACTTCCTGGCATTCCAAGACGCCGGAATCGAAGCATTCGTCGACCCGATCGACTTGGAAGCCAAATTCACAGACGCGGTTCCCGAGGTTGCGGGTGAGTTCGTGAAGGACGCAGACAAGGCACTCGTCCGACTCTTGAAAGAGAAAGGCGTGTTGGTGAGGTCGGGCACCATCGTCCACTCGTATCCCTTCTGTTGGCGCACCGACACGCCACTCATCTACAAGGCGATTCCGAGCTGGTACGTGAGTGTCGAATCATTCAAGGACCGGATGGCTGATCTCAACAAGGACATTTGGTGGGTGCCCGACTACGTCGGCGAGCGGCGCTTCGGCAACTGGCTTCGCGACGCGAGGGATTGGGCAGTCAGCCGCAACCGATTCTGGGGGAGCTGTATCCCGGTATGGATCTGCGAGGAGTGCGACGAGAGGGTTTGCATCGGCTCGCGTGAGGAGCTGAGGGAGCGCTCCGGTGTGTGGCTCGACGATCTGCACAAGCACATCGTGGACGAAGTCACCTTCGCTTGTGAGGAGTGTGAAGGAACCATGCGGCGCGTGCCGGAGGTCCTCGACGTCTGGTTTGAGTCTGGCTCGATGCCCTACGGCAAGATGCACTACCCGTTCGAGAACCAAGAGCGGTTTCACAACACGTTCCCGGCGGACTTCATCGCCGAGGGCCTCGACCAGACGCGGGGCTGGTTCTATACCCTCGTGGTGCTGGCAGCGGCCCTGTTCGACGACGTTCCATTCAAGAACTGTGTGGTCAACGGCATGATCCTCGCCGAGGACGGCCGCAAGATGTCGAAATCTCTGAAGAACTACCCGGATCCCGATGAGATCTTCGACGGCCCAGGGGCGGATGCCCTGCGGGCGTACCTGATCAACTCGCCCGTGCTCAGGGCCGAACCGCTTCGCTTCTCCGAGGACGGCGTTCGCGAGGTCGTCCGCACCGTACTGCTCCCCTTCTGGAACGCGTTCTCGTTCTTCACGACATACGCAGAGGCCGACGGCATAACGCTCCAGGAGCTCGAAGGAGCGCCCCCACTCGCCGATCGCAGCGAGCTCGACAGATGGATCGTTTCGATGCTGCAAAGCCTGATCCGAGACGTCAATCAGGAAATGGAGCACTATCGCCTCTACAACGTCGTGCCACCCATACTCGGCTTCATAGATGACCTGACCAACTGGTACATCAGACGTTCGCGGCGTCGCTTCTGGGCCCAACGCGGCGGAGCGGATGAGGCCGACAAGATCGCGGCGTTCGCCACCCTCCACGAGGTCTTGATCACCTTCTCGAAGGTGGCAGCGCCCGTGCTTCCGTTCATAACGGAAGAGATCTACCAGAGGCTCGTGCGCGTCGCGGACTCAAACGCACCGCTGAGCGTGCATCACAATCTCTATCCCACAGCCAATGACTCTGTGATCGATCCTGATCTCGAGGAGGCTATGGATGTCACCCGTCGAGTCGTCAACCTAGGGCGCGGCCTTCGCAAACGGCAGCAGCTCCGAGTTCGCCAGCCGCTGAGTCGGTTGACCGTCGTGACCCGAGACGAGGCAGCGCAGGCTGGAGTCGGCTCCCACACCGAATTGATCGCTGAGGAGCTCAACGTCAAGGCCGTCACGATCGAGTCGGACGAGGGTGAACTCGTGCACCTCTCGGCAAAGGCCAACTTCAAGACCCTCGGCCCACGGTTCGGTCCGCGTATGAAGGAGATAGCCGCGGCCATCTCGGCGCTTGATCATGACCAGATTGCGGATCTACTGGAAACGGGGTCCGTCACAATCGGGGAAGAGGGCCTGACAGAAGAGGACGTGATAGTTGACCGAACGCCGCGCCCCGGCATCGTTGTGGCAGCCGATCGAGAGCTCACCATCGTCCTCGACACTGAGCTGACGCCCGTACTGGAATCTGAGGGGCTTGCTCGGGAGCTGGTGAACCGCGTCCAAGGTCTGCGCCGGGACGCCGGGCTAGAAGTGTCTGATCGCATCGTGATTGAAGTGGACCAAGTACCCCCCCGAGTTCAAGATGCGATCGACGAGCACGGCCAGCTCATCATGGGCGAGACTCTCGCTGTTGAGATAGAAACGATTCCTGGATCAGGCACACCGAGCCGGGTCGGCGACTATCAACTGCAACTCGGGGTACGACGCGCTTGAGGTGCGCTACCTGTTGGCGTCACCGCCTGCGTCCCTGATGCGATCGCGCAAGCCGGCCAGCCTACGTTCGTAGAAGCCGAGCGGCTCTTCTTCTTTGGAGTCGGCGGCGGCCTTGGCGGCAGCCTTGCGGGCGGAGCCGAAGGTATCACGCCAGTTCGGTGCCGGCTTCTCGGTCTCCGGCCAGACTCCCCGCGGCGACGGCACTTCGGAGCGGCTCTTTGTCAGAGCTCCAGCGGGCACCGTCGCAGCCTGCGCCCACTTGCTCTTGATCGCAACCGTCGATCCTTCTTCTTCGTCTTCGGTCTCGGGCTCGGCGGCCGCCGCGTGGGCGTCATCCGTCCCTGTCATCGCCGGGGCGGTCAGGTCGACAAGCTGGTCGACGTCGTGCAAGTCCAGGTCGACGAGCGCCGTCGCCAACTCGAGCTCCTCTGGGGACAGCTTGGCAGCACCCGAGAAACGGTCCTGGATGTTGGCGAGGGCCGTTCGCATCTGTGCCAGCTGCCGCTTGAGATCTTCGACGTCGGCGCGATCGCTTTGGCTTGCTATGCGGGTTGCCTCGTGCTCGGCAGATGAGACGGCCGCCAGCCGCTTCTCCACCTCTCCGACTCTGGCTTCCGCGGCAGATGCACGCTTGTTCGCACTCTTGAGTTGCGCCTTGGCTTTGGCTGCCCTCTCGAGCGCCGCGTCTCTCGATGCCACGAGATCGTCACGATCGCCAACCTGATGGGTCCCCGGGTCGGACTGCGAGACCTCTTCGCTCGTGTGTGGCTCTGCAGCCCGCAACTCGTTGAGCTTCTCGCCGACTTGCGCTTCTGCCGCGAGCCGCATTTCCTCGATCTCCTCGAGGATCGACGTCTGCGCCAGCAATGCAGTGCGGAGAATCTCCTCGGCTTCGGTTCGTGCCGCGGCGACTGCGGCGTCAGCGGTTGCTCTTGCTTCTTGTTCTAGTTCCTGCGCCCTTTGCAAGGCCTCTGCCTTGATGGCGTCCGCGGCCTCGATCTTTGCCTGGAGCTCGTGGTCCGTCTTGGCCGGGCCGAGTTTGCTCGGCTCGAACTCGCCTCGCGCTTCCAGCTCGCTCATCGCCGACTCGTAATTGTGCTGCGCCGCTGCGAGGGCAGCTTCCAGTTCGGCGATCCTGCCATCGAGTCCGCTCATGGAGCGAGCGCGGCTCTGCGCCAACTCGAGCGCCTTCTCCAGGCTCTCTACGTGGGATTCGGTGACTGTGAGCTTGCGCTCGTAGATCTCGAGCGTTGAGGCCGCGCGATGGAGGAAGGCGTCGACCTCACGTCTGTCGTAGACGTGGCGAGTGCCCTGGAAGCGGCTAGATCGGATTTCTTCCGAAGTGACATCCAAAAGGCGGAACCCCCGTTGTGAGCTCGACGGCAGGCTAACAGGGCAGGACCTGCAAAAGAATGAGAACAATTGCCCAAATCACAAGCGGGGAAAGGTCTAGCGCTACGGTTCCGAAACGAACAGGCTTGAGAACGCTACGAATTGGCCGCAGCAGCGGCTCCATGACTCGATTTGCGAGGTCGTAGATCTTGCGAATCGGATGGCCCCAAGGTAGGCGGCCGTAGCCGGCGACATAGCTCAAAATGATCCACGCCAGCATGAAGTAGAGGAAGAAGCGGAGAAGCGTGCAGATAATGTCCATCGGGTGGGCTTGTCTCTAGCGTCCGGACCCGTACAGGCCAAGCTCTGCAAGCCGATGCTGCTCCGCCCCGTCGATCATCTTGCCGGCGGGCGTGACCAAGATGACGCCCTGTGCGATCTTTGCCATCTTGCCATCGAGGGCGTAGGTCAAACCGGAGGAGAAATCGACGAGACGCCGAACCATGGCAGGCTCCGTACCGCGTAGATCGAGCACGACCGGTTGGCCTTGTCGTATGTAGTCCGCCAGTTTCTGTGCGTCCGAGAAAGCCCTGGCGTTGATTATCTGAGAAGCGCCCGACGAGGACTTGGGACCGTCTGAGTCGACGCGGGTCACCAGTACGCCCGCCTCGGCGTGCTGGGGCTCCGATGAGATGCGGCGGCGGGCCGCCTCGGGCGGCTCGATGCGCCGGCCGGCGACGCCCGTCTGCCTCGTTCCGGAGTTCGCACCTGCCGCAGCAGTGGCCGGTTGGCGACGGCGCAGCGGCTCGACAGTGCGGACTTGGGTCTGGGCGGCAGGGATGTGTCCGTCGTCACTGGAGTCGGCTTGGTCGTCATCGACCAACCCCAGATAGAACAGTGTCTTCTGCCAGAGCGATGCCATTCACTTCCTCAGTTCTAGCCCTCAAGTCCCAAAGATAGCCCGTCCCACACGTATGAGGGTCGCACCCTCTTCGACCGCTACCTCGAAATCGTCGGTCATTCCCATCGACAGCTCCACGAGAGTGGGCCATTCGGATGCCAGTTGCGTTCTCATGTCGGCCAGTTCCCTGAACCAATGCCGGTTCTGCTCGGGATCGGCGACGAGAGGCGGCATGAGCATCAGGCCTGCGATGGGCACGCCCAAGTCGGCCGATCTTCTGAGCAAACCGTCGACGGCGATCGGATCAGCGCCGTGTTTCTGCTCCTCGTGGGCCAAATTCACTTGGAGCAAGAGGCGACCGTGCGCGGGCTGTTTGCCAAAAGCCCCCAGCAAGGAATCGCGGTCGATGGAGTGGACCACGTGCGCAATCGGAGCGACCTCTCTCACCTTGCGGGACTGGAGTGTCCCAACAAAATGCCAGACAATGTCGTCCGGGAGAACTGCGGCCTTGGCAACGAGCTCGTGGGAGCGGTTCTCCCCGAAATGCCTGTGACCGGCCTCGTATGCCGCAAGGATTTCACTGGGCCCGACCGTCTTCGACACCGCCACAATCGTGACCTCTGCCGGATCACGGCCCACGCGTTGCGCAGCGGCACGAGTTCGTGCGAGTACGTGGCTCAGACCATCGGCAGCCATGCCACCGCCACCTGACGAAGCTTCGTACGATTGCGTCGATACGAGTTGAGATGATCATCCGTGTACGTGCAGCGAAGTGAACGCCAAACCGGAATGCCGGCGAGCGATTCGGCCAGGAAACCGGAGATGTCAACACTTGTCGATCCCCAGGTTGTCTTGGCAACGTGACCGTCAAAATGTTCGGCCACTTCGGGCCCGACCTCGTAACAGCACGGCCCAATGCTCGGCCCAATCGCCGCCCGGGAAATCTCGTGGCCTCGGGCAATCAGCATGTCGATGGTCTTGCCGACGATGCCTGCGCTCGCACCGCGCCATCCGGCGTGCACAACGGCCGCAAAGTCCGCACCTTCCAGTATCACAGGAACACAATCAGCAGTAGCTACCGCAACCGGCAGAGCGTGTCGGATCGTGAAGATGGCATCAGCTTCACCGAGGGGACCGGGACTTGTCGCCTTTACAACGCTGGCACTGTGG
>JAHEJX010000162.1 GCA_024638645.1 Actinomycetes bacterium | reverse complement strand
TAGCAACCGCGACAGGGGCTGCCGGCGCCGACGCAGAGCCCGCCACAACCCGACCGGGTGGCCGGTCCCATACAGACGATTCCCTGGTCGAGTAGGCATGACGCCGGATCGGCAATGATCAGATGCGGTCGGATAAACTCGGTAATCCTCTTTTCTTGCCGTGTACGCAGACACTCCTCGCACACAGTCTGGTCGCCGGCACCGATAACGCTCCCCGGCGGCGGGAGCGGGCCACCGGACACGATAAGTGCGATGACATCCCAGATCCGGTGCGCTTCGGGCGGACATCCCGGAATGAAGTAGTCGACGTCGACCACTTGATCGAGCGTCTGCACCGACTCGAAGAACTCGGGGAGTGACACCTCCGCTTCCGGTAGCTGCCAGCGGATCTGCGGCTCAACCCGGTCGGGGTTCACGGTCGAAGGCGAGTCGTGATACACAGTGTTGAAGATCGCCTCCTTAGTGGTGGCGTTCGCCAATCCGGGGATGCAGCCTTCCATCGCACACGAGCCGAACGCCACCAGGGTTTTGGCCTTCTCTCTAAGGACGCGGGCCAGATGTTCGTTCTCCGAGGTCCTGATGGCGCCGTTGAACAGGCACAAATCGATTCCGCCCGGCTCCATGGCCTCGACATCGGCGTATTTGACGTCCATGGCGACCGGCCAGAAGACCAGGTCGAAGTTCGCCGGCACCTCGAGCACCTTCTCATGCAGTTCGAGGATGGCAATCTCACAGCCTCCACAGCTGGCTGCCCAGTAAAGGGCCAGTGTGGGTTTGACAGCCGTCTGGTCGGCAACGTCCCGTACGGTCATGGCTTTGCCTTTCCCCAGGGTTCAGACGTCATTGCTGCAGCTCCAAGGGCCCCAGTTCTCGAATCCTGTTTTCCATTTCCCAACTCACCCGGCTGTACTTCTCGCCCTCGGAGGCCGAAATCCATTCGAGCCGAAGTCGCTCTTCATCAACTCCGAACTTGACCAGCAGCTTCTTCATCATGAGCGCTCGGCGTAGGCACAAGTAATTGCCTTCGCTGTAGTGACAATCCCCGGGATGGCAACCAGCCAGGAGAACGCCATCGGCGCCCGATTGGAGCGCCGTGAATACGAAGCCTGGGTCGATCCTCCCCGAGCACATGACGCGGATCGGGCGAAGCGACGGCGACGACTGCATTCGTGACACACCAGCCAGATCGGCGCCTGAGTAGGCGCACCAGTTGCAGAGGAATCCGACAATCTTGGGGTTGAATCCGTTTTCTGGCATTAGTTCCTCCTACACAGCCAGCAGGCCGCTGATCTCCGCGTAGATCTGTTGGTCGGTGAACCCGGAGCCGACGATGGCGGAGGCCGGGCAGGCGGCGACACAAACTCCGCAACCCTTGCACAAGGCCTCCTCGACCCGGGCGACCTTCTCGTCTTCGACCCAAGAGATGGCGTTGTAGGGGCAGAGAGCGTGACACACGCGGCAGCCGCCACACCTCTCTTCTTGCACTTCTGCCTTGATCGGGTCGATGGTCATTTCGCCTCGCGCCATCCAGCCCAGCATCTTCGATGCCGCTGCTGAGGCCTGAGCGACGGTGTCGGGAATGTCCTTGGGCCCCTGGGCACAGCCGGCTATGTAGATGCCATCGCTGGCTGTACCGACGGGATCCAGTTTGGGGTGACGCTCCAGGAGGAAGCCGTCACCGCTTTGGCTCAGGTGCAGAAGCTGGCGAAGCTCCTGAGAACCATCGCTGGGCACCATGGCCGGGCACAGGATCACCAGATCGACGGGCACCTCCCGGCGCACGCCTAGCAAGGAGTCTTCGGCTTTCACTAGCAGCTTCCCGGGGCTCCCGTCGGGAGCCGCCATCACTTCGGCCACCTTGCCGCGCACCATCGTGGTGCCCTCGTCCAAGATCCGGCTGTAGAACTCCTCGTATCCCTTGCCGAATGCACGCATGTCGATGTAGAACTGGTAGACCTCGGCATTGGTTCTCTCTCGCACCAGATGGGCGAACTTGAGTGCGTACATGCAGCACACCCGCGAGCAGTACCGGTTGAAGTTCTCGTCCCGGGAACCGACGCAATGGAGTATCGCCACCGCCCGAGGTGCCTCACCGTCAATCAGAATCTTGCCGTCCGTTGGGCCCGTTGAGGAGAGCATGCGCTCGAACTCGAGGCCGGTGACCACGTTGTCCAGACGCCCGTATCCGTACTGCGGAATGACGCTCGGATCGAACTGCTTGAAGCCGGTAGAGACCATGATTTGGCCCACGTCGAGGTGGGCCACCTCATCCACAATGCAGGCAACGTTGGGCTTCTGCGATGGCTTGCTCCTCGGTGAAGCCAAGTTCGACCTCCTCCCAGCCGCCGACTCTTTCCGGGGCCGGCCGCTTTGGCATCGGGATGCGCGGCACCCGCTCTAGCTCCTCATAGGGTGCCGAGTACCGATGTGGCCGGCCCTCGACACGGGGGATTTCCGCCGGTACCTGGTGCGTCTCGAACCCTTCCATCGGCTGGCCGCGCAGGTATTTGTCGATGGCCTCCGCCGCCCTCTTGCCGGCTCCCATAGCCGCGACGACTGTGGCGGGTCCTGACACCGCATCCCCGCCGGCGAAGATGCCGGGCAGGTTGGTCACGAACGTATCGGAATCGACGTCGAGCGTTCCCCAGGGTGAGAGCTGAATATCTCCCCCACCGGGATCGTCGTTGAGGTAGTCCAGATCGGGGTGTTGCCCGATCGAAGCAACGACCATATCAAAGACCAGATCGTGCTCGGATCCCTCGATGGGGACGGGCCGACGCCGTCCCGTGTCGTCGGGTTCGGCCAGTTCCATCTCGACCACACGGAGCCCGGTCACCCGCCCGTCCGTCCCGAGCACCTCGACGGGAGCCCGGAGAAACAGGAATCTGACACCCTCGGCCTCGGCATCGATCGCCTCGTGCTCCTCACAGGGCATTTCGACTCGGGTCCGCCGATAGACGACCGTGACTTGTCCGGCGCCTTCTCGCAAGATTGTGCGGGCCGCGTCGATTCCGCAGTTGCCACCTCCGATGACCGCCACCTTCTGTCCAACCCATTGCGAGACGCCAAGCGCCTTGTTGCGGAGGAATCGAACGGCATCAACGACGCCGTCCAGGTCCTCTCCCGGGATGTGCATCGAGATACCCCTGTGCGCGCCGGTGGCTACAAAGGTTGCCGAGTACCCGGTCTCGCTGAGTTGCTCCAACGTGATGTCGCTCCCCAGCGTGACGCCGGTCTTGAACTCGACCCCCATCCATCGTATGAAGTCGATGTCTTGCTGTAGCTGTTCGCGCGGTAGGCGATAGCTGGGGATACCCAGAGCGAGCATGCCCCCCAATATGTCCTCGCGTTCGAAGACGGTCGATCGGTAGCCCCGGATCGCGAGACTGTGAGCACACGCAAGCCCCGCGGGACCGCTCCCGATGATGGCCACCTTTTCGCGGTGGCTGGCGAGAGGCTCAGGGATCTTCACCTCGCCGTGGTGTCGCGCCTCCCAGTCCAGAGCAAACCGTTTGAGGTGCTGGATGGCAATCGGCTCTTCCACAGAGTTGCGGTTGCACTGCTCTTCGCAGGGGTGATAGCAGACCCGTCCGCACACCACGGGCAGCGGGTTGCTCTTGCGAATCAGCTGGGCGGCTTCGGCAAACCGGCCCGCCCCGATCAGGGTGACATATCCGGCTGCTTCCTGACCGATGGGACAGGCGGACGAGCAGGGCGGGCGCTCGTCCTTCTCGATGAGATAGCTGTTGGGGACCGCTTGCGGGAAGGTCTTGTGGATGGCTGTGTGCCTCGTCATGCCCATGTCGAAGACACTGGGCACGGTGATAGGACAAACAGACACACAGTCCTGGCAAGAGGTGCACGCGTCGGTGACATAGCGGGCGCGCTTGCGCACTCGTACGCGGAAGTTGCCTGCGAAGCCCGAAATCTCTTCAACGTCGGACATCGAAAGGATGTCGACATTCTCGGTCTGGGCAACAGAGACCATCTTGGGGGTAAGGATGCAGGAGGAGCAGTCGAGAGTCGGGAACGTCTTGTCGAAGCGAGCCATCGTGCCGCCAATGGTTGAATCCCGCTCGACGAGATAGACCTGGTTGTCACCCTGAGCCAGGTCGAGAGCAGCCTGGATTCCGGCGATCCCGGCTCCGATAACCATGGTGGCCGGATGGATGGGAGCTTCTGAGGTGAACAACGGTTCCTGTTGGACGACCCGCTCGATCGCGGCGTTGGAGAGCGCGATCGCCTTGGCGGTCGCGGCCGACGGATCGGAATGGATCCATGAGCAGTGTTCCCGCACATTCACCATCTGGAATAGGTAAGGATTGAGTCCCGTGCGTCCCACGGCCCCACGGAACGTGAGTTCGTGCATCATCGGTGAACAGGCGGCTACAACCACACGATCGAGGCCTTGCTCGCGAATATCCTGTTCAATCAGATCTTGCCCGGGCTCAGAGCACATGAACGAATAGTTGCGTGATACCGCCACGCCGGGGAGGTTGGCAACGTACTCGGACACCTCGCCAACGTTCACCGTGCCTGCGATATTCGTCCCGCAATGGCACACGTAGAAGCCGACCTTTGGTGCTTCTTCAGTCATTTGCCGCTCCAGTCAACGCGACCGTCACTTCATGGGTGGAGATCGCCGGCAGTTCCGCCTCAAAATCGTTCACCTCCGCCGATCGCGGATGGGTGGAAGGAGGCCAACTCGACGGAGTGGCCGAACCGAGGCCCGCCGGCTGTTTGGATTTCACAGTCACGACCCCTAAGAGTTTTCGTCCTTGTGAATCCTTTCACAAGTATGTCCCGTTGGCGACGGAGGCACCAGGGCCGAAAGTCTCATAAATGCTTCGGTCCCTCAGGCGACCATGAGCGAGGCCAATCTCGCGGCTCGGAAATCAGCCCTGTCGGGACGACGGCACCCATGTCAGTCGACCCCGATAGGCCGACCTGATCGAGCACTTCGGCGGCCCGGCGCACGCCGACTTGACCTCAAT
>JAHEJX010000161.1 GCA_024638645.1 Actinomycetes bacterium | reverse complement strand
TTGACCATGGCCAGTGCACCGTATGGGCTTGGGCCGGGTGGCGCCGACCTCGTTCGCGCCGTGCCAGTCATGTGTGAAGGCTACCCGACGTTGCTGCGCGGCTCCGCCGGTCGCATCGCTCGCCCGACGATAGCGGTGAGAACGATCTCTCCGCCGCCTCCGGAGAGTCGCTGCGTCTGGGACGTCATCTCCGGCATCGGCGAATCAGGGGCGCATCGCCGCACAGGATCATCCCCAGGTCCCGGACTACGAGGACTCGCCGTCCTCCCAGTGGTACTCGGCGCGCCGGAGAATCCAATCCGTCCCCTCGCGAAGTGCAGATTCCAAGTCACCGACATAAGCCCAGCTATGGAGGAACCTCCCCACCTCGTCGTAGATCTCCAGCGCCGTGGGCGCGTTCCCGTCGATCGGCTCAAGAATGGAGATCCTTGCGGAAAGTCCTTTCGCTAGGACTGGCAGATCAACCGGAACGGTCGCCGGCTCCTGGACAATAGTCACGGCCCCCGCCGTGTCCCGCTCTTGGGCCTGTCCTGCCTGGATCACTCGCCCCTTCGGGAATCGTGCCCTGACCGAGAGCGGGGCTGGACTGACCGTGACGCTGACTCCTCCACCACAGTGGGGGCAGGAACGATCACCGGCGGTGAGCTGTCGGCCGCACTTGATGCACTCGTATCGGTGATCTGCCATTAGGGCGCGCGAGGGTACTGCTCGACGCTTGCCGGTCAAGGACCTCCAACTGCGAAGCAATCTTCGCCTCGCTACTCGCAACGGTGACCGAAACCGGAGCCGCGTTCGAAGTGAGGTATCGCTTCGCCAAGCTGTCGGCGCGGCCAACAAGAGGCTCTCGCTGATCCCGGCTTCTTTCATCGCTCAGGTCGTAACCGCACAGTTCCCACGGTGCACCTGGTTCTAGTAGATCGGGCGCAGTAAGTGGCCCGACAATCGCCACGGTGAGTGTTGACGTTGTGCTCGCGGAGGTGCCTGATCTGGGACGTCCGGCGGAATGTGCGTTCGTGCTCCGTACTTGGTGGTGATCTGGGCGGAGCACCAACGCCGGAGGCAGAGGGGTGAAGCCCATCTGGCCCTGACGTCTCGAGGAGTTCGTTTTCCAGCTACCTTTGCCGCTACGGACTCAGCTGCTCCATCATTTCGGTTACCGCGTCGCCGTTGACAAAAAGCCAAACTCCGCACGACCCTCCAGGGCAAGGATGGGGATAGGTCGGGTCCTGTGGCCAGTCCGCAAAGAGAACGGGGTTGAACGGGACTTCTATCGTGTCCGTGAGGTCCTCGAAATACGATGTTCAGCGAGTGGGCCGGCAAGGTCGAGGCGACCCGTCTCAATCGCCGGCCCTCATCACGCGCCCGCGACCAAAGCCTGCTGAACAGTCTCATCCTCCCCGCCTTCGGCGAACGAACGCTCGCCGGGGTCGATCCGATGGACATTCGCCGTTGGGTCGCCGACCTCGAACAACGCGGCTATGCGCCGGCAACGATCAGCAAGGCCTACCAGATCGTGTCCCGCGCCTTCCGAGTCGCCGTCACCGACGGGATCATCACACGCTCCCCATGCCGCGAAGTCAAGCTCCCCAAGATCGAGACCCCGGAACGGCGTTTCCTCTCACCCGGCGAGGTCGAAGAACTCGCCGACACCATCGAAGCCCGCTACCGCACCCTGGTGCTCACCGGCGCCTACACCGGTCTCCGCTTCGGCGAGCTGGCGGCACTGCGTACCGGCAACCTCGATCCCCTGCGGCGAAGCCCTGCGTGTCGATGAGCAGCTCTCCCGCCAAGGAATCGGCCGAATGGTTTCCAGCCCGCTCAAGACCCGCAAAGCGCGACGCACCATCGGGATCCCACAATTCCTCGCCGATGAGCTCGTCGCCCACCTCACCGCGCATCCCTCGTCATCGGACCTGATCTTCTCGATGACCCAGGGAGGCCCCCTCGACTACAACCGGTTCCGCTCCCGCTACTGGAACCCCGCAGTCAACGCTTCGGTGGGTCCACCGTGCACACCCCACGACCTGCGCCACACCCACGTCGCGTTGCTGATCGCCCAAGGAGAGTCCCCCAAATACATCGCAGATCGCCTCGGTCACGAGAGCACCCGGACCGTATTCGACGTCTACGGCCACCTCTACGACGGTGTCGATGAGGCCGCCACCGACCGTCTCGAACAGGTGAGAAACGCTTCACGCGCGGACCAGGCGCGGACCAAACGTGGACCAGAGGTCGTCGAGCTTGGCACCAGAAAGCCGGAATCCCTTGCCACATAAGGGATTCCGGCGGTGGGCGTTGACGGATTCGAACCGCCGACTTCTTCCTTGTAAGGGAAGCGCTCTAACCAGACTGAGCTAAACGCCCGTGATGGGTTCGGCGCGGATGATACCTGCTCGATGCGCGAGACTGGCGGGATGCACCGCCGCACCGCCCTCGGGCTCGTCTTCTTCGCCAGCGCCGCCATTCTCGTGCTCGAGATCATGGCGGGGCGGCTGCTGGCGCCGTACCTCGGCGTCACGCTGGAGACGTTCACCGGGATCATCGGCACGGTGCTCGCCGGCATCTCGCTCGGGGCCTGGCTCGGCGGCCGACTCGCCGACCAGCGGGACCCGGGCTCCCTCCTCGGCCCGCTGCTGATCATCGGCGGGATCTCGACGCTGCTCGCTCCGCTGTTGGTGCGGATGGTCGGCCCGAGTGTGCGGTCCGCCGGACCGGTCGAGATCGTCTTTGCCGCCACGATCGGATTCTTCCTACCGGCGCTCGTCCTGTCGGCGGTCTCCCCCACCATCGTCAAGATGCAGCTGCAGGATCTGGGCCACACCGGCGAAGTGGTCGGAGGGTTCTCGGCAGTTTCATCGGCGGGAGCCATCTTCGGCACGTTCATCACGGGGTTCTTCCTCGTTGCGGCCGCTCCCAGCCAAGCGGTGATCCTCGCCGTAGGAGTCCTGCTCCTACTGACCGGCGGGTACACCTGGACGCGGTACGGGCGCAAGCCGGCGCGCGATGCGCTCCTCAGCGTGGTCGCCATCGGTGTCGTCGGCTCGGGCATCCTGGTCGTAACCCCGACCCCATGTGAAGTGGAGACCGCCTACTTCTGCGCCCGCGTCGAAGTCGACCCGAACCGCCCCTCGGGAAGGGCGCTGTGGCTGGACACGCTGCGCCACAGCTACATCGACCTCGAAGACCCCACCTATCTCGAATTCCGCTACGCCAAGCTCGTCGCCGACGTGTTGACAACCCTGCCGGACGGACCAATGCGCTCGCTGTACGTGGGTGGGGGCGGTTTCACCTTCCCGGCATACCTCAGTGCGGTGCGGCCCGGCAGCAGCCACTTCGTCCTCGAGCTCGACCCCTCTCTCGTCACCATCGCCGAAGACGAATTGGGGTTGGTGCAGTCCGACGATCTGATCGTCGAGGTCGGCGACGCCCGGCTCGGCATTCAGAAAGCTGAGCTGGGTGCCTACGACTTCGTGCTCGGCGACGCCTTCAGCGGCCCCAGCGTCCCCTGGCACCTGACCACCGAGGAGTTCCTGACCGACGTAGCCGAGCGGCTCGATGACGAGGGCCTGTACGTGATGAACCTCATCGACTACCCGCCGCACGGTTTCGCCAGGGCGGAGCTGGCTACGGTTGCCGCGGTGTTCGAACACATCCTCGTCATCGCCCCGCAGTCTTATCTCGACCGGGAGACGGGGGGCAACTTCGTGCTCGTCGGCTCCAAGGTTCCGCTCGACGCCGCCGCGGTGATGGCCAATGCGGCGGCCCGTGGCGGTAGGGAAGTGACGCTGGGCGGTCAGGCGGCGCGCGACTGGATCGATTCAGCCGGCATCCTGCGAGACGATTTTGCCCCGGTCGATCAGCTGATCAGCAATGGTTAGTCGCTAGGCGTCGGTGATCTTGCCGACGGTCGGCAACTCGTCCGGCATCAGCGGGTTCGGTCGGTTGCGGTGGTATTTGGCAAGCTTGTCGCCGTCGCACTGGGAACACAGGTCGATGGGACGAGTCCCCACGATCGACAGCTGGGTTCCCCGGCTCTTCTCGACGATGGCCAGTGGCACTGTTTGCAGATCGGCGCCGCCGCACACGGGGCACTTGGCGGCGAGGTCGCGCGGCCAGGTGTGCTCGCAGGCCCCACAGGTCAGGTGGATCACATCGCCGTCCCGCCTTCCCGACAGGTCCTCTCGTTCCCCGCAGCGGGGGCAGGAGATGTCCATGGGACGAGGCTAGGGCCGCGCCGAGCGAATTGCCGCCCATGCCGCCTTGCCCAGCGTGAACGGCATTCCCCCTTGGACGACCGCAGCCCCGGCGGCAATCGTCGTGTCGGCCAGCTCCAGAGTCACCACGAGAACGGCGGCGGCCTCGGTGTCGCGCAACTCGACGGAGGCCAGGCGGGGTGGTGGCAGCTCCCCGGTGAGTTCGGCGACTGCGGCGACGATGGCCGGATTGATGGAACCCGATCCGCCGATGACCTTCGTCTCCGCCATGTTCCTCGCCGTGTCGACGGCCCGCACCGTCACGCCGGATGCCGACTCTTCGATAGCAATCATGTCGAGTGCCGGCGGGGCGCTCAGGTCGATTGCGAGAAGATGCCCTGCCGCCGGTTCTTCGCCGGAATCTGAGAAGAGCGCGTCCAGGCCGCGGCCGAGGCCGCTCTTCTTGGACGGCCGTTTGGGCTCGGGCACGACGGTGGCCGACTCCGCTTCGTAATCCTCTAGGGCCCGGGCGCGGGCAAGCAGCGCCCGGACATCGGCCTGGAGATCCTCCGGATCCCGGGTGTCGTCGGTCCAGACTCGCACCGTAGGGCGGCCTTCAGGGGTGCGCCCCACCACGGCTCCGACAACTCCGGGAATGCCAAGCACGGCGGCCTGGAGCTCTTCAATGGTCGCCACCGGGTCAGCACCTCATCGGATCGTCGGGCTCCGCACTCTATACCAAGCCGGCTCAGCTGCGATGGTGGAGCCCGTCGCGGGTGATCGCCGCCAAGTCGGCCGGGTTGTCCCCGGGCAGCCACACGGCG
>JAHEJX010000009.1 GCA_024638645.1 Actinomycetes bacterium | reverse complement strand
GACAGGGACTAACCGCCGACACTTCGGCAGGTGTCCCCTTCGGTCGAGCGACCGAACACGCCCAGATCGCCCTGGTCCCGGACCATAACGAGCGCCACGCCTACCCGTCCCCGATCGGCACATATGCGTACGGATCGCTTAGGACGTCTAGCTTGTGAGACTGGCTATGGCCTCGCTGTCAACTGTCTCGACGGTCGCTGCGGCGGGATCGACCAATGCCCGGCGTGAACCGGCAGCGTCGTCGAAACCGATATCGACGATGTCCGATCCGACGCGACTCAGGTGCTCGAGAAAGTCTTGCGGTGTTTGACACCCGGCAAACGCGTCTTGAGGTGCGGTGGACACCGTGATCGATTGCCCGTTGGGCGGCGACCCGACGAAGGTCTCTAGAACGGACTCGGCGTTTGCGAAGTTGCTTGTTTGTCCTGGTCGAAGCTCTAAGTAGCCGAGTAGATGCTGCAGATCGCTGGTGGCGACGACGACCGTTATGGGTTGCGCTAGTGAGCCAAGCTCCCAGAAGAACGGCACGGTAGGCCCCACCTTGACGGCGTCCGCGCTTACGCCGTCGAGTAGCTGCTGATAGATGTCATAGTCGTTATGGGGGACTGCCTCTCCAGTTACCGCATCGATCGTCTCAGGCACAGAAATCAGGATTTGATCGACCAAGCGGTCGAGCTCGACCAGGCGTTGTTGGTCCTGCTCCCACTGTTGAATCGCAGTGCTTCCTTCCAAGTAGGCCGTTAGCGCGTCAACGAAGGTCGCCGGCGCCTCGTCGGGAGCGTCACTGTGGCTCGAGTCGCATCCTCTCGACGGTGGCGCGGCAAAGAGCTCAACCGGCTGTCCGACCGCTGACGCCAAGGCCATCGTGTGGAAGCTCGCCGGCTCTTCGGGCCGCTGGAACATCCCGGCTTCGACCTCCTTTGCGACTGTGAACACCACACCGTCGATCGCGAGCGCCAGTACTCGGTCGCCCTTGGCCAGTTCGACCGCTTCAATGTTCGGGAGTTGGATGTCGCTGTACGAGCGAATCGGCAATACGGCGCCCACAGCAGCTTCCCCTCGGTCCGACGCCCACAACACCTCGGTGAGTTCCAGCAACGGGTCGTAGCGTCCGGCAGCGTCGGTACTCGACTCAACCACGGTCCAAGCCAGCACTCCACCGTCGGTGACAGCCGAGTCCATGAGGCTTCGTAGGTTTGCGACGTGGCTAATCGGTGCCGCAGGCGCGTGAGTCGTCGCCGTTGTCGCGCTTGGAGTTGGGTTGTCGCTAGTTTCCGCAGCGCACGATGTTGCAACGAGTGCCACGCAAACCAGGGTGGTGGCGGCAAGACGGCGGTAGGTGCTCATGCTAAGTGCCTCCAAACATGCCCGCTTCGTCGATATAGATCGCTGCGTCGTAGTTGTTTTTCACCCTTATCCGAACCTTGGCCGCGCGGTCGAAGATCGACTGCGTTCGAGTGATGGTTATGTTCCTGTCGTCCTGTAGCTCCCACCAGTCGTTGTCTGGAAGGATCGAGTCGATGGTCTCAAACGATGTCCACATGTCTTGGGTTGGCGAAGACCATCGTTTGAAGTTGTCGGTCCGGTAAAGGATCTTTCTGTATCTGATGCGCAGAAGCGCCTTCTGGAGTCCCTGGTTCTCGACCGGCGTCTTCACGTCGACTCGCAGGTAGATGTCAGGAGTCGCATCCATGCCGGTCATGAGTACGTTGTGAGTTGATGGCTGCTCCTTGTAGTCGGACCACGGGTCATAGACATGAGTTGCCTGCAGGTATCCTGTGTCGTTGGTCAGTCGACCTCCGAAGGTGCCGTTCTTCTTGTAGGCGAGCCCGGACTGCAGACCGACGCTCTGGCTCGCCCAGCCTTTGGTGCCGCCTTCGAATCCCGGGTTGACATTCCAGAAGTCATCACCAGCCGCTCCATCGCTCCGAACGAAAACGGCCCCACCTCGGTCGTCCCGTTCGGTCGTCTGACCAAATGCGCCATCACCAAGCTCGAACCCACCGGTCATAGATGGAAGGTCCCCATCAGATCCCCAGATTCCAGTCCCAGCATGAGCCAGGCTGAGAGCATGTCCCATCTCATGCCCAAGCACGCCCGCAAAGGAGTACTTGCCGGTAGCGGGACCCTCCCACACCCAATCCTCCTCTTGGTTGAATCGGATAACCGTGTAAGACCCCAATATCGTGGCTTCGGCCAGCGCCCCACCAGCGACGAATGTCACGTATGCGTCTGCGGACGACTGCGGACTCGTGCATGCAAACTGGTTGTCAATTGCGATGCTGATTGCCTGACCGGTGCGCACGCCTGCCGTGTTCTCCCACGCGCTGACGACCTGAGACAAACTCGCCTCCGCCTGGGTCTGAGAGACTGCAAAGCCGGATGGAACGTCATCCATGCAGAACGTGTATTGCCATGTTGGTGAGATCACACCGTCGGTGGGACCGGCCGTGAAGCCGAGTGCGATCGCTGGAATGGCGACCATCATCGCGACAAGAATCACCGAAGTATCGCGCCACCTAGCCATCTGAACAGACACGTCGTCCCTCCGCACGTTCACTGTGTCTAATCCCACATTCTACCAACTCATCCAGCTAGTTGTGGGGCCGCTCTCGAAACGCCCCGTGCTGACCGAGGGAGATGCCTGAGCAGCACGCCTTGGCCGTCCAGCACCGATCACTCGTCTCAAGCACGAACGCACATTCCGTCCAGTGCACGGGATCGGCACCTATGGAGCGGGGTCTACGCTGGCGGACACCGCTTCACCAGGAGATTCGGATGGCTCGTTCGCGTTGCACATGTGGTTCACAGATCCTGTGGAAGGCGGACGAACCACAGTCGGACGAGTATCTGCTCATCCGACAATCCGAGGTGCCAGATGACCTGTCGTTCCAGAGTCTCTTTTAGGTAGCCCTCCCGGCCGCGTTGTGCCCGGTTTGCGGCCGACTGTGGGTGCAACAGGAGGACGGCGCCGAGCTGACGGAATACGTCCCTCAGGAGCGCACGAGATCAACCGATCTCGAGCAATAACGCCCATTCCGCTGAGTGCGCTGGATCGGCACATCGAGGAGCGGCCTACTGCTGTCGAATTGGATGCTCTGTGTGAACCGCTGCCGCGCACCCTCAGTGGCAATATGCACTCGTGAACCTCTCGAGTCGAGAGAGTCTGGCCGATAGAGGTGAAGATGCGGTACCAACGAAACTCCGAGGTGGTTTATCGCAACGGTCTCGTGGCAGGCTTGTACGTTGTGTTCTGGTCCGCTTTGGTGATCGCCACGATCGCGGTCGCGCTCGACGGTGGCGAGACCCTGATCCCCTTCGCGGTGATAGGTCTGTTTGTGCTTCCCTTCTTCACCTACGTTCAGGCGATTCGACCGCGGGTAGTGCTCCGGGAATCCGAAGTTCAGATCTACGGCTATGTCTTTGGCAGCGAGACTGTTCGGTACGACTCAATCTGTAGTGTCGAGTTCACGGGACGCTTCGCAGGCCAACGGTGGCTCCAGATACATCGCGACGACGAAACGACGGTCGGCGTTCATCCGTTCATGGCCACAACAATGCTCTTCGTCGATCCATCGTGGCAGCGACCTCTCGCTGCGGAGTTATCCCTCCGGGCCAAGCAGGCGAGACGCGAGACGGAAGACGCATAGGGCCGGGTGCCCGGTCTCTTTCCGCACGACTGTAGCTCTCAGCGGTAATCCCAGATCAACCATTTCCGAGCAAGAACGCCCGTTTAGTCCAGCCACGCCGAGCGGCACCTCCAGCGCTACCAGTCGATCTCGAGCGAGACCACGGACGGTGGTGTTGCCCTTCTGGCGGATGCGCTCGATCTGCCGGACAGCGCGCTGCCGAGGGTGCACCAGATAGCGCCGGGTTGTGCGAAGTCTCGGGAGAACGTCGGGAATGGACGCTATGTTGCCAGGCATGACAGCGATCGGGCCGGATTGGCGGGTGGTCGATGGTGTTGCGACGGCGTGGTTCGACGCGCCGTCGCTGATCGAGGGGGCGGCGGTGGCCGGGCGCATCGTGGAGCTGTCGTCTGAGATCGTGGTCGACTTGCGCCCAACGGGCATGCGGGTGCGCCTCGACTCACACGAGCACGCCGACGAGGTGTCGGCGGTTGCGCGGGGTCTCGGTCTGGCCGCAAACCCTGCCGTGTTGTCGCAGTTGAGCGTTGTGCTCGAATCCGCGGACCCGACTGAGGTGAGGCGGTTCTGGCAGCGCGTGCTCGACTACGAACCTGGGGAGGATGGCGGTTTGGTGGATCCGCTGCGACGCGATGCAGCGATTCGGATCCGGGAGTCGACAGAGCTGCGACCGCTTCGAAATCGCATCCACTTCGACGTAGTGCGGCCAGCCGCGGCGGTCGAGCAGGTGAGCCTTGGTGAGGGATCCGGACCGTACGGGGTCTGCCACACCGATCCTGACGGCAACGAGGTCGATCTGGTGCCGGGCGAGGTGCTTGGCGAGAGGATAGGGACAGCCGATTGGCAGGCGGTGTTCAGCGCGATGGTGTGCTACCGCACCACCTCGCCGACGCAGCAGCGTGACCTGGCCGCCGAGGCAGCAGCCTTGGCCGATGACACGGGCTTGCCACTGCTGGTCGACCTGCGTCCCGGGCTTGTGATCATCGACAGTGGCAAGGACCAGTGGGAAGACGGCGCCCACGGTCTCGAGCTCGACTACACCGACCTCGCCGGAGACCTTCAGACCGTTGCCCGCGAACTCGGCGCCACTGCGGATCCGGGGTCAGCGCGCTTCGTTCAGCTCTTCGTGGACGCTGCCGACGTCGCATCAGTCCGCGCGTTCTGGGTCGCCGCACTTGGATACATCCACGACCAGCGGGCCGGGGTCACCGACATCTTCGATCCGCGGCGGCTGAACCCGGTGCTGGTGTTCCAAGAGCTCGACGCTTCGGAGACAGATCGCTGCCGGCAGCGCAACCGCATCCACTTCGAGCTCGCAGTGCCGCCGGACGTCGCACAGACGCGCCTCGCCACGACCGTCGCAGCCGGTGGCCAGCTCCTCGCCGAATCGGAGAACCGCTGGCGGGTCGCCGACCCCGAAGGCAACGAAATGCTGATCGTCAGTCGGGCATGAGCTCGCATTCGTCTGAGCTTCCCGAAACCCGCGTGACGGCAACCGTGCCGAATCTCACGCCGATCACCCACTATGTGCGATGACGCCCATCTCGTCGAATGCACGAGAGCGGCACATCGGCGCTCGGTGTGACAGTCACTCAGCGTGATGCCGAGCGGAGAAACTGGTTGCGGCCACGTTGATCATTCGGATTACGTCGGTCGTCGGGCGCACATCGCCGAAGAACCGGAAGAAGGTCGACAGCGATGCTTCGTGCAAGCCGAACGACTGACCTACGTTGGCGTCCGAGACCATCGTGGCTCGGTAGCCGAGTTCGAAGGCATCTCGAGCCGACGACTCGCAGCAGATGTTGGTCACCAGCCCGGCGATGAGCACAGACTTGATATCCCGTGAATGAAGCTGATCATGGAGATCACAGCGCCCGGGAAAGAATGCACTGGCGCCGAGCTTGACCGCATGAATATCGCCGCTTTCGACACCAAGAGCTGGTGCGAGCAGAGTGCCGGCACCACCCGATTGGGTCTCTGAGCTGTACATGGCCGCTGCATCGTCACCGAGCCGAATGGCCAGGTCGACCGGGTCCTCGATCCTGGATGTGACGAAGCTGACCGTTCCGCCGTTCCGACGCAGCGCATGCGCCATATCGTTGATGCGGTCGATCGCTGGCGCGGTCAGCTGGGGCTCACGGCGACAGGAACCGACGTCGAGATCGATCACAACGAGAGCTGTGCGAGCAGGATCGAGATCGTCGTAGGCATGCAGGCGTCCCCGCCTTTGGATAATCTTGTCGACGAGTTCCTGGGGAATCTCCGGACTCGGGTGCTTCACCTTCACGCCGGAACGATACCTTTTGCACCCGATCCGACGGCTCCATCTCCTCGCCCACCAACGCACAGATCGCCAAATCAGGCGCACGAACACACATCCCGCCAAGGCACGCGATATCGGCACATATGGGCTCCACGGCTATGAGCGGGGGCTGGCGTCGCGTCGGTTTCGTTCGATGATGCTGAGGTGTTCTCGGTCCTTTGGTCGGTCGAGGATCTGCTTGTACGTCACGATGTGGTCAAGATGCACACACGGGACGCCTCGCACCATTTCAGCAGTGTCGATCATCTCATCAACCGTGGCATCGCCATACGGCCACGTCCGACCGACAGTCACTCTCGGTCCGATCTCGATGATTTGGACCCCATTCGCCAGCGTTGTGAACTGACCGTGACGCTCTGCTATCTCCCACGCAGATCCACGACTGATCACGTCGAGATCGCCCACATCATCGATCCAACCTCGCAGCAGCAGCGGACCGGATCCCGTCAACGCCCAATCACCCACCGGTAGACCAAGCTCGACAAGCCGCTCAACGTACGGGTGCACCAAGCCAGTCTCCCACACCCGTCCAGATCGGCACATCCGCGCTCCCGATAGGCTGATGGCTCGTCGCTACTGGCAGCCGATACGGGACCCACATCATGCGCATTGCGATCATCGAGCCGTACTACGGCGGATCCCACAAGGCATGGGCCGATGGCTACCGGGGCCACTCCGTCCACGATGTGGTGTTGTTCACCCACGAGGCTCGTTTCTGGAAGTGGCGTATGCACGGCAGTTACGTAACGCTCGCCGCCGAGTTCCGGGCACACGTCACAGACCAGGGCGCGTTCGACGTGATTCTGGCCTCGGACATGCTCCACCTGCCCGCCTTCCTCGGCGCGATCGGGGATGCGAAAGGCCACGCCGTCGTCGCGCTCTACATGCACGAGAACCAGATGACCTATCCGTTGTCGCCGCGCGACTCCGTGGATGAGTCATACGCCATGATCAATTGGGGCTCCATGACCGTGGCCGACGCGGTGTTCTTCAACTCGCGATATCACCACGAGGTGTGGTTCGCAGGCATCGAAGCCCTCCTCAGGAGATTCCCCGACTACCGGCACTCCGCCGCTCTGCCAAGCGTGCGCGCCAAATCGGAGATCCTGTCGATCGGCGTGGACTTGGCCAGGCTGGACGGAGCGCAGCCACTTGAATTCGGTGCCCCGTTGGTGCTGTGGAACCAGCGCTGGGACTTCGACAAAGGGCCCGAAGAGTTCGCGACGGCGATGGTGGATGCTGCTGAAACACACGACTTCCGTATCGCGTTGGCCGGCGAGGTGATTGGCGAGATCCCGGCTTTCACTTCGCTGCAAGAGCGTCTTGCCGATCGACTCGTTCACGTTGGGTTCGCCGAGGAGCACGTCTACGCGTCCCTGCTTACCGGTGCCGACATCGTGATCTCGACCGCAACTCAGGAGTTCTTCGGAATCGCAGTGACTGAGGCCATGTACGCGGCGGCCTTCCCGCTGCTTCCCGACGACCTCGTCTACCCGGAACGTATCCCGTCGATCTTCCACGACCGCTGTCTCTACCAAAGGGGGGCATTGGCTGCGAAGGTGAGCTGGGCACTCGACAACCTCAGCGAGGCTCGCTCAATCGGCGCCGCTTTGCGGCCCCTGATGGCCGGATTCGATTGGTCGCACATTGCACCCGAGTACGACCGGCGGCTCCAGGAGATTCCCGGGCCGTTGTCCTCTGGCAGGGACGCCCGAGACACTTGATCCTGGCCGTGTTGTCCCGCAAGGGAGCCGGCGTGGAATTGCGCAGCGGTGCTGTAGAACTCACTGATGGACGCCAGCTCGGCTACGCCGAGATCGGCCCGCGCGACGCAGAATCGCGCATCGTCTATTGCCACGGCAGCCCGGGATGCCGCCTCGAGATAGGCGCGCTGCTACATGCAGGTGACGTGCCCACCGAAGAGCTTCGGATTGTCGCTTTTGACCGCCCCGGGTTCGGGCTTTCTACACCGCAGCCGAGCCGAACGTTCATGAGTTTTGCAGCAGACCTCGCCGAGGCGGCCGACAAGCTCGACATCGGAGTGATGAGCTTGCTGGGCGCATCCGGCGGCGCGCCATACGCCATGGCATCTGCGATCGCGCTGAGCGAACGGGTGGAGCGGATGGCAATAGTGGTGGGAGCGGGCCCTCCCGGCGCGGCGGGTATGGAGGATTCGGCAATACGCCGGCTCCCATCGCAGTGGGCTGTGTTACGGAGACTCCAGTTCTGGCTTCTCGCGATGGCCTTCAGGAGAGGGCGTGGCGACGATGCGCTCGACAAATCGATCGCCACCCTCAGCGAGGTCGATCGCAGGGCGATGCAGCGGTCGCTGGTTCGTCGCTGGTTCGGTGAGGTGTTCGCCGAGTCGCTACGGCAGGGCGGCAGGGAGGCGGCGGTCGAGACCGCGATGTATTGGACGGACTGGGGTTTCAACCCGCGAGATGTCGCGGTCCCGGTCACGCTCTGGTACGGAGCCCAGGACACGAGCATGCCGATTGCGGTCGGTCGCTGGCTGCAAGAAGAGATTCCCGAGTCACGGCTCGAGGTGTGGCCCGAGCACGGCCACTTCACATGGGTGTTCAGTTCGGCACTCGCAGATGTCGTTGCCGACCTGTGTGGGGTAGCGCACTAGCCGATCGGTTCGCGGCGGTCGAAGCGATGGAAGGCGTCGATGAAGCGCACGGTCCCGGTGCGGGATCGCATGACCACCGAGTGAGTGCGTGCCCCGTCGGCTGTGAAGGTGACGCCGTCGAGCAGGTCGCCGGTCGTCACTCCCGTGGCAGCGAAGAAGGTGTGATCCGAATCAACGAGGTCTCTCGTGGTCAGGACCCGGTCGAGATCGATGCCCTCGGCGGCGGCGTACTGTCGCTCCTCGTCGTTGCGCGGCCAGATCTTGCACTGAATCTCGCCCCCGACTGCAGCCATGGCGCAAGCTGCGGTCACCGCCTCCGGGGAGCCGCCGATGCCGAACAAGATGTCGACGCCGCTGTCACTTTTGGCAGTGGCAATTGCGCCCGAGATGTCACCGTCGGTAATCAAGTGGATGCGGGCGCCCGCGTCACGTACTGCCTGCATATACGGCTCATTGCGCGGCCGATCGAGGATCACGGCCGCGACGTCGCTGACCTCTTTGCCGAGCGCCTTGGCGACCTGACTGAGGTTGTGGGCTACCGGAGCCTCGATGTCTATGGTCCCGGCTGCTGCTTCGCCGACTGCGATCTTGTCCATATAGACGAGCGACCCGGGGGCGAACATGCTGCCGCGTTCGGCCATGGCGATTACGGCCAGAGCACCAGCCGCGCCCCGCGACGTCAGTGTGGTTCCGTCGACAGGGTCGACCGCCACGTCGACCTCGGGCCCAGTTCCGTCGCCCACCTGCTCCCCGTTGAAGAGCATCGGGGCTTCGTCTTTTTCGCCCTCGCCGATGACGACGACGCCGTCGACTTCGACTGAAGAGAGCATCTTCCTCATGGCGTCGACGGCAGCTTGATCTACTGCAATCTTGTCGCCACGGCCCATGTGTCGGGATGCCGCGATTGCGGCGCCCTCGGTGACCCGGACGAGCTCTATGGCGAGGTTGCGATCCGGCCGTGGTGCATCCGCCATTAGGCGTCTACCTTCAGAATCATGGCATCTCCTTGTCCACCCCCGCCGCAAAGCGCTGCTACTCCGTAGCCACCGCCGCGGTGGTGCAATGCGTTGATGAGAGTTACGAGCAGCCTGGCTCCGGTGGCTCCCAGCGGGTGACCCAGCGCCACGGCGCCGCCGTTGACGTTGACCTTTTCTTTGGATACTCCGAGCATCTTCGCCGACCACAGGGAAACTGCCGCGAATGCCTCGTTGATCTCGTAGAGCGCCATGTCATCCGGCTGTAGATCCGTGTGTTTGAGTGCAATACGGATTGCCTCGGCGGGACGCTCGTGGAGAGTGGCATCCGGTCCGGCCGTCTGTCCGTAGCCGACTATCTCGGCAACGACTGGGAAACCGGCGGCTTCAGCAGCGGAGCGATTCGCGACGATCAGCGCAGCGGCGCCGTCGGAGACCTGCGAGGCGTTGCCGGCAGTGATGGTTCCGCCGTCGACGAAGGCTGTTCGCAGTTTGCCAAGCGTTTCGAGGGTCGTGCCACGGCGGATGCCTTCGTCCTCACCAACGACCAGCGGATCGCCTTTGCGTTGGGGAACGGACACGGGCGTGATTTCTTTGGCAAACTCGCCGCTCGCGGTCGCTACAGCGGCGCGCTCATGGCTGGCGGCAGCCCACTCGTCCTGCTCGGATCGATCGATGCCGAGCTTCTCGTTCTTGTGGTCGGAAGACTCACCCATCGTGCAGTGGTCGAAGGCGCACCACAGACCGTCGTGCTGCAACGCGTCGACCAGCGTCGCGTCGCCGATGCCGAGACCCTGCCTGGCTTTCGGCAATACGAACGGAGCGTTGGTCATCGACTCCATTCCTCCGGCCGCGATGAACTGGGCTTCGCCCAATCGGATACGGCGAGATGCGTCCTGGACGGCGGTCATGCTGGACAAGCAGACTTTGTTGATTGTGATCGCCGGCACGGTCATCGGGATGTTGGCCAAGCGGGCCGCCTGTCGTGCGGTGATCTGGCCCTGGCCGGCTTGGATCACATGGCCCATGATGACCTCGTCGACTTGATCGCCCGACAGCCCGGCCCGGTCGAGAGCCGCGGTGAGGGCATGTCCGCCGAGATCCATGGCGGATAGCGGGGTGAAGGCTCCGTTGAAGCGCCCAATCGGCGTGCGCACGGCGGAGCAGATGACCGGCTGATTCACGGCTTCTCCTAGTCGCTCGTGCCCAGGATACCGGCGAATGATCCGCTTCCAACCCCGCTCAGTCGCCCTCTTCTGATCCTTCGACTTCGGCCCAGGGCATGGCGTCGTAGGTGTGGGAGGGGAGCGGTGTCGTGTTGTGGCGGGGCCGCCATGCAAGCACCCAGGCGCTTTGCCTGGGCCGCTGCGATGGAACGGCACGAGCCGAAGCATCTTCCTCGATGAGGTGGCCGATCACGGCAATGATCGCGGCTGTTTCTTCCAGGCCGGCGCCGCCGGTGATTTTCACGTCTGAGACGTCACTCATGAGGCAACTCTACGAGTTCGACCAGGGTTCCTGCGAAGGTCGCCGGGTGAACGAATGCGATCTTGGCGCCGCGCCCGCCGGTGCGAGGTGTTTCATCGACGAGATGGGCGCCCTGGTTCTTGAGCTCGATCAGCGCTTCTTCGATGTTGGTGACGGCGTACGCAATGTGATGGATGCCCTCCCCGTGCCGCTCGAGGAACTTGCCGACCGGTGTGTCCTGGCCTGTCGGTGCCAGTAGCTGGATATAGCTACCGCCGATGGCGATCATCGCTTCTTCGACACCTTGCTCTGCAACCAACTCGCGCCATTGCGGTTCCGCGCCAAAGAGAGAGCGATGACGCTCGATCGCCTCGTCGAGATCGTGAACGGCGATGGCCACATGGTCGACGTTGTACGGATTCATGATCTCGGAAGGTACTACGTGTGGTGCGTCCGGCCCTGCAGCCTGCCGTCGAGAATCTCGACCACCTGATCGGCAGCGGCCAGGACCCTAACGTCGTGGGTTGCAATGAGCACCGCGCTTCCTGCGTGAGCCGCTTCCCGGAGCATCTCGGCAACGAGCATTGTGTTGGCTTCGTCCTGGTGCGCCGTGGGTTCGTCCACGATGAGTAGGCGCGGCTGACTGACCAAGGCGCGGGCCACCGCGGCCCGCTGCTGTTCGCCGAGCGAGACGTGTTCTGGCAGCTGATTGAGCACATCGCGCAACGCCAGCCGCTCGCGGAGCTGCGACGGGTCGTGTCGTTCGCTGTTTCCAAGCACGGTTGGCAGCTCGATGTTCTCCTTGATTGTCAGCTCGGGCAATAGCCCCAAGCCCTGCGGCACGACGCCGACACTTGCCCAATCGTCACCGAGCTCGCGATGGCGCATGATCGATCCCGAGTCCGGGTATTCCCATCCAATGATCAGGTTGATCAGAGTTGACTTGCCCGACCCGGACGGTCCGACGAGAGCCGCCAATTCTCCGGCTCGGATCTCGAGGGTGAAGTCTGCAACTGCATGCACCGTCTCAGCTCGGCTACGAAAGCTCTTGGAAACGTGCTCCAAATGCACGATCGTGGTCATGGCCGTCGCACCTGCAGGGTCTGAGTTGTTTCGTCCCAGTCCAGGATGACCCGCTTGTCCGGGAAGCGGTCCCGGATCTCGGGCGGCAGTTGCAGCCTCCCTGAGTGATCGATCATGGCCGCTTCGGTGCCGCCGGCCGTGATCGAGGCGATCGCTCCGTCGCGCAGAGTGACGATCTGGTCCATGCGCGGCAGCACCCGAGCGTCATGGGTGGCCAGGATCACGGCGACGCCGTGATCGGCCAGCATCACAACCGCGTCGAGCACAGACTCGGCGTTGGCGGAGTCCAGAGTCGATGTCGGTTCGTCCGCAATGACGACGCGGTGCCCTGCCACCAGAGCCCGCCCCAGCGCCAAGCGCTGCTTCTCGCCTCCGGACATTTGCTCCGGCAGGTGGTCGCGACGAGACGCAATACCTAGCGCCTGAAGCGCCTCGTCCGCGTTGAGTGCAGAGGCAGGCGAGTGCAATCGAGTCAATTGCTGTGCAGCCGTGAGATGGCTGAGCAGGTTATGGGCGGGTCGCTGGTACACGTGGGTGATGAGATGGCGTCGCAGCCGTGCTCTCATCCGCGGCTTGGCAGCAATGAGGTCGACACCGTCGATTGCGACCGTGCCTGCAGTCGGTTTGTCGAGCGCTGCGAGCATCCGCAACAGTGAGGACTTGCCGCTTCCGGATGGCCCCACCACGGCGGTGGTGGTTCCGCGTTCAATCTCGAGATCGACGCCACGAACGGCTTGGACCCTGCCGACTGGGGAGTCGTAAACCTTGAGCAGGCTGTTGCAGACGACGACTGCACTAGTTGAGCTCACGCAACACCTTCCCAGCCGCCACCCTGCCGGCCCTCCACTCAAACGCCCAGACAATCGCCACAACCGCTGCAATGCCGACCACGAGCGCGACCGGGGCCGCTGCAGGAATCTCTACGCCCAGTTGCGGCGGCACGTCCGGGGTGGGATCGAATCTGGGGATGAGTCGCTGTGTGACGCGAGGGGCCAGCAGCGCGGCGGTCACTGCGGCCGCGGCGCTGAGTACAGCCACTTCGAGGGTTGTTACCAACGCAGCACGGTGCCGGGTGAGACCCATTCGGCGGGTCATGACTTGCGCCAACGCCCGCCCTCGCCGTCGCGCAGAGAGGTACAGGGCTAGGGAGGCACCTGACGCGACGGCGCCCACGAGTCCGAGCAGCCGCAGGTAGTCGAAAGCGAACCGGGCGCCGACCGTGTCGACGGCTCCCCTTATGCCGTCGCGGGTGATGATCTCGCGGGCGACCAGCTCGGATGACTCGAGAAAGGCCTCCAGTTCTGCGGGCTCTGCCTGGCTGACGAGGTAGGGCCGATACTTCTCCACCGGCGAGACGAACATGGCCTCGACTTCAGGGTCGTCTGGGTCGAGATCGAGTCCCGGCGCAATCCTTTCCAGCTCGAAGCGATCCAGCCGTTTCGCCGAGACGACGAGCGTCGGACTTCGGTCGGAGGCCAGCGGCAGCGAGCTGAACCGCGCCACAATCTGAAAGGGGGAGCTCTGGAAAGTGCCGAAACCACCGATGACCGGCACTTGCTGACCTGAGATGCCGGCGACCGGCAGGTTGAATCCGATGTCCGTGGCGAGGAAGTCCAGCAGCTGCTGCGGGGAACCCCCCATCTCGGCGGGCCAGGTCACGGCATCCGCAAATGAGCCGGGATCGATCGCCACCATTGTCACGTTGCCGTCGCCTGGCGTCGTGCGAGTCGTCTGCACGGCGATGACGGTGGTGCGTGGTGGCAACTCAATGTCGGCAGTCGGGTGGGCCAGCAGCTCGATCGATGTCTCGGCCCCCACCGTCACTGCGGACTTCACGTCGACCGAGCGGGCAAGCGTCGCCACCAGAATGGTCGCGAACACAACCAACCCAATGCCCACCCCGAGCGCACCGACGATCATGCGGGCGCCGAGACTCTCGGCAGTCACGCGGCGCCAGGCCAGCAGCGGCACCGCAGGCAACGATCCCCGATTCTTGCGACTGCGTTGCGCAACCGCTTCGAGAATCACGAGCATGGACATCACGGCGGCCAGCAGCGCAACAATCGGCAAGGCGGCGACAGTTAGGTCGACGGTTGCGCTCCCGGCCGGGCGGGAGCGGCCTACCTGGATCCACAAGAACCTCGCGATGACCACGAGTGCGAGTGCGGAAGGCCATAGGGCGCGCCGTGGTCCCATCCGGCCGGAGCCGAGGACAGCCTGGCCGGCAAAGCCGGTGGTGAGCGCGGCCGCCCCGATCCCAATGATCGTCACCAGTAGTACAGGTCTCACTTCCACCGCGCCAAGACCCGGCCAGGTATTGAACGTGATCGCAGCCACACCTGCAGCAAGGAGGACCCCGGCGAGAGCGCCGGCCGTTGCCGGCAACAGCAGCTGGGCGACCGCCCTTGCTGTGAATCGGCCCCAACGATCACCCTCGCCGGCCAACAACCGAAACTCGCTGCGCCTTCGTTCCACAGCCAGTAGACCGCTTGCGATCATCACGGCGATTCCGACGGCGATTCCGGCCGCCTGCACCGAGCCGATCGGCTGGTCGAGCCGCTGCGTCAGTGTGGCAACCTCTGTCGCCGTCGCCAGAAGTCCGGAATCGAAGCTCGGAGGCGTCGCCTCCGGGGTTAGCGCGCCAAGTGCTGCTGCCAACTCGGGATCGACCGTAAGTGCAGCAGAAAGGCCGGCATATTGGGAGGCAAGCCGGTCCAGCTCAATTCGGGTCTTGGGAGCCGCTGGTAGCCGAGCCCGCCACTCCGCTGTGCCGGACACCCCCGTATTGGCGATCGCCACTTCGTCGACTACGAGCAGGGCGAAGCTGGGGAGCTGGAATGGCCCGATGTACGACGGCACGATCCCGTCGGGCACGTCCTGCCAATAGGCGGGCGGCGGATCCCCAAGCTCATTCCACAACGCCCGATAGATACCAATCACTGTGAACTCCGAGGTGGGGCCTCCAGCAGGGGCTGCGTCGGCGGCAGGCTCCTCCGGCTCGAGCGTGGACGAGTAGAGCAGGCGGTCGCCGAGAGAAATGTCGGCCCGTGCCGCAAGCCAGTCGGAGATCCATACACCGCCGGTGGCCGATTGGCGTTCGGCAACGACCTCGAGAGCCTCGATAGCGCCGGGCCGAGCGAGTAGCCGGACCTGAACCGGCGCCACTTGTTGCTCGGGGCCGACCAGGCCCCATCCTCGGGGAGTGAGCAGCGACAGCACCGGCGGCGCCAGCTCTTCGATGCGCCCGAAGGCCGCCCGCACCTCCTGGTCCGCTGTTGCCAACGGTTCTGGAAAGAACAATGCCTCCGTCGAGATTCGCAGGCCAGGATCACCTGTGGCGTCGGCCACGACGCGACGGGTTAGCTCGTCCCCGGCGGCCTCTTCCCACAGGGCCGCAGCAGCAACCAGAAACGCCGGCACGGCGGCCGCGCCAATGAGAGCTAGGGCCAGTGTGACTTCTGCGAACGGGACCCGCAGCCACCTGAGGCTCGCTCGCAGCCGCTCGATCACCGGGACCCCATGACCGGCAGGTGGCGAAGGCAGACTTCGAGCAGCATCCTTTCAGAAAGGTACTACGCAACAGTGGTGCCGGGTGTTGGCCGAGCCTCAACCGTCGGCTGTTCCTTGCCGGGCCTCGTAGTCTTCGACTGCATAGCGGGCGATCCGTTCGATGAGCGCTATTAGCAGCCCGATCCCGAGCAAGACCAGCGCCACTGTGAACAGCTTGCTCAGCGACCGCGTCGGCGAGAGGTCTCCATACCCAACAGTCGTCAGGGTGATGACGGTGAAGTAGAAGGAGTCGATCCAACTCCAATTCTCGGCGAATCGGTAGAAGAGGGTCCCGGCGCCGATGATCACGCTGACCAGATAGAGCAGGCCTCGGAAAGCAGGCTCTGCGAACCCCAGCCTGACCGCACGGAAGAAGTGACCGAACACAGCCCAAATAGCAAGCATGCACGGAGGGTAAGAACCGCGCCGCTTCTTAGGCGGGATTTTGAGGCGGGCGAGTACCGATGGCCGAGTGATGACGGCCGAGAGCTCTGCTACCCGGTCTTCCAGATCGGTGTCACGTTGCTGTCATCGCTCAGATCGGTCACCACGGCGGAACCGGTGCTTGGGTTCAATTCGACTGTGAACAGGAATTGCGCGCCGGTGGGGAATCGGGGCTCGAACCACAGGTCGCCGCCCATGGCTCTGGCGAGCTTGCGAGCAATCGGGAGTCCGAGGCCTACCCCTTCACTGCGCGTGTCTCCCTTCACGGCCTGCTCGAAGTGTTCGAAGATTCTGTCACGGTCTTCAACTGGAATCCCGGGGCCGTTGTCGGCAATGACGACCTTGTAGGTATCACCGGTCTCTTCGCCGGCAATCAAAACCTGATCGCCACCGTACTTGCGAGCGTTTTCGAGGAGATTTCGGAAGATCTGACGCAGTCGGTTGGGATCGGCGACGACGGTTATGTCGGCGGAGATGTCGACCTGGAGCTCTCGAGTTGTACCCGCAAACACGAGCCGAGCGACTTCGAATGCCTCTCTGCGAAGTGAGATCTCTATGGGCTCGAGTCGTAGCTGGCCAGCCTCGAGCCTGGGGATGACGAGGATGTCCTCAACGAGGTTCGAGAGGTGGTTCGCCTCGCCACGCATGATGAGCAAGAACTCGTCCACCTCCTTGGCCGGGAGGTTGGCCCAGCTTTCTCGAAGAGTGTCCGCGAAGCCGCCGATCGAGGTCAGGGGAGTTCGCAGCTCGTGGCTCACCATCGATACGAACTCGTCCTTGAGCTCGACCGCGCGCTTCTCGGCGTCGAGCGCATGGCGATGCCGTTCTTCGGCTTCGTGCAGAGCGCGTCCCGTCGAGTAGAGCAACTGCGCAACGATGGCTGCCGATGCAACGATGGCCGTCACGTCCAGCCACTCGGCCATCGAGGCGGGCTCGATGAGTGGTCCGAGGAGCGTCATGGGTATGGCCCACAGCACGCCAAAAAGGACGGTGAGAGAGGCCTTGCGAAGCGGCAGGAGCAGGACTGCACCCGTGACGAGGTACACGAATTCCGCGCCTTGCAGCGCGCCGGTGTAGCCACGGAACACGCTCACGACTCCCATCACCGATGCATCGATGAGAAGCGGTGCAAGCGCAGAAACGCCACGTGTCCGAGCCCACACTGCGTGAAGCACGATGAAAATCGATGCGGAAACGATGAGCGGGCCCGCCTCGGCGCCCTCGACCCACATGTATGCGCCGACAGCGGCTATCAGGGCGTTGGCAAGAGCCCGAACGGTGTTGAACGATCGACGAACCTCTACGTATTGGATTGCGGCGCGAAAACGCGCCGATTCAGTTGTTGCCATGCTCTGGGATCCGGGCACTCGGGGCACCCTCTGGTTATCGGGCTGGACGTTGCGGCACTTGACTGTCAGCGATTCCCAGCTCGTTGCGCCTCGAGAGCCTCGACACAACTGTACGGCACGCTCAGATCGCCCTTGCCGATACCGATCTTCAGAGTCGGCTTGTAGATCCCGTGATAGTCACTCCCACCGGTAGCTGCGATGCCGAGGCGGGCACAGAGACCTGCGATGTGCTCGCGCAGAGCCGGTTGATATTCCCCGTAATACGCCTCGATCCCGCCGAGACCTGCCGCAGCAAGCCCTTGAAAGGCGGTTGCATAGTCCTCGGCCCCCACTCCGAGCGTGTGTGGGTGTGCAATCACGGGGACGGCGCCGGAGGCTCGGGCCAGCTCGATCGCTTCGACGGCGTCGAGCCGCTGCCGAGGCAGATAGGCGGGGCGGCCTGCGGCCAGGAAGCGATCGAAGGCATCTCCGATATCCACCGCATAGCCTTTGCGAACCATGACGGCCGCGAAGTGGGGACGGCCGATGCCGGTGCCGCCGGCTTCGTCCGAGATCTCCTTGAACGTTATGTCCATGCCGAGCTCGTGCATCCGGTCCACCATGCGTTCGTTGCGGGTTGCTCGTCCGTGCTGGACTGCAGCGAGCTTGTCCTGGAGCGGGCCATCCCCCGGCTGGAGGAAGTATGCGAGCAGATGCATGGCCGTGTCGTTCCAGCCGACCGACAGCTCCGTGCCTGCAATCAGTTCGATGCCGGCGGCTTCGGCAGCCAGGCGGGCTCGGGCTATCCCGTTGAGGTTGTCGTGATCGGTGAGGGCGATAGCTCGGAGACCGGCAGCAGCGGCCTGCTGCACGATGGCCTCCGGTTCATCAGTGCCGTCTGAGAATGTCGAGTGGAGATGAAGGTCGACAGCCACAATGTCGGCTAGGGGGCCAGAGTTGTCTCGACGAGAGTGGTTGTCGTAGTGCTGGTCGGCGCGTCACCGCAGCTGCCGATGATGAGGTTGGATGCGACGAACGCCGCGGCCACCAGCAGTCCGATCTTCGACCACCGTTTGATCCGCTCGAGTAGTCGCGCCCGCGACTGTTCCTTCTTTGCCTGAGCCTGGGCCTGCTGTCGGTTGGCCCGCTGTCGTTCCCGTTTCGTCGTAGCCATCAGCGCGAACTATAGAAACCAGGAGACCGCAAGGCCTAGCCGGCCGGCTCCACCGTGACCGTCTCGATGTAAAGAGTCTCGAGCGGCACGCTGGTTTCGCCGCGACGGCTGGTGCCGAGAGGGAGGTTGACGATCTTGCTCAGCGTGTCGAACCCGTCAGTCACCAGCCCGTAGGCGCTGTAGAGCGGGGGCAGCCCCGAGTCGCCGACCATAATGAAGAATTGCGATCCGGTGCTGTTGGGTCCGGCATTCGCCATGGCGAGGACGCCGGTGGAATAAGTGAATCCCTCAGGTGGAAGCTCGTCCGGCACGACATATCCGGGGCCACCCAACCCGGTTGCCGTCGGGTCTCCTGCCTGGATCACGAAGCCGGGGATGATGCGGTGTGACGCCGTCCCGTCGAAGTAGCCCTGCTTGGCGAGAAATACGAACGAGTTCACTGTTGCGGGTGCGAATCCGGGATCGAGCTCAACGGTGATGGGCCCGCATGAAGTCTCGATTGTGGCAATGAGCTTCACGTTTGGGTCTAAACCCAAGTCTTCCGGTTCGGCGAATTCTTGCGGAGTGATCTCGGGCGGAGCGGCGGCGCCGCATGCCGTGGGCAGCAGGCGAAAGTCGGCGTAGCTTTCGGGTACCTGTCCAGGCACCGAAAGGGGAACAAGGGTGGTCGTGCTGGACGGTGCCGAGATGGGCGACTGGCTTGTTGATGTCTGGCCGGAGGCGGCCGCGATCGGAGGCGGCGCCACATCCTCGCCACACGCCGCCGCCATTAGCGCGGCAGCGGTCGCAGCTGCCGCGAGCTTCTTGAACTTCCACGTGCTTCTCACGGGCCGGGATGGTAGATGGGCTAGCGGGTTACGTCGGTACACTCGACGGCTCCAATGGCGCTGATCGTTCAGAAGTACGGCGGCACCTCGGTCGGCTCGGCCGAGAGGATCCGCAATGTTGCCCGCCGGGTCGCTGACACCCGGAATGCGGGCAACGACGTCGTGGTCGTCGTGAGCGCAATGGGCCAGGGCACTGACGATCTCATGGCACTTGCTGCTGATGTGACGGCGAATCCTTATCCCCGCGAGATGGACATGCTGTTGACTGCGGGGGAGCGAATATCGATGGCACTGTGTGCAATGGCGCTACAGGACCAAGGCATTCCCGCCATGAGCCTCACTGGATCGCAGGCTGGAATTCTGACGACTTCGGTTCACGGCTCTGCCGAGATCATTGACATTCGAGCTGATCGGGTGAGGGCTGGGTTGGATGAGGGAAAGGTTGTGATCGTCGCCGGATTCCAGGGCGTCGACCCGGTAGCGAAGGAGGTCACGACCCTTGGCCGAGGCGGTTCCGACGCCACCGCGGTCGCTCTCGCAGCTGCGATGCAGGCCGACGTGTGTGAGATCTACACCGATGTCGACGGAGTCTTCACAGCAGATCCCCGGGTTGTCCCGGGCGCAGTGAAGCTCGACGACATTTCGTTTGAAGAGATGTTGGAACTGGCCGGAGCCGGGGCAGGGGTGCTGATGGCCCGTTCTGTGGAGTTCGGCAGGCGATACGGGATTCCGATTCATGTTCGCTCATCGTTCCATGCCGCTGAGGGAACATGGGTCAAGGAGGAGACAATGGAAGAAGCGATCGTCCGTGGTGTCGCCCACGACAGTTCTGAGGCAAAGGTCACGGTTCATGGTGTTCCCGACCAGCCGGGCGTGGCCGCCAACCTGTTCGAGCCGCTTGCCGAAGCCGACGTGAACGTGGACATGATCGTGCAGAACGTCTCGATCGAGGGCGTCACCGATATCTCCTTCACCGTCCCCAAGGCTTCTGCAGATCGCGCCAAAGAGATCGCCGACAAAGTGGCGCGTGAAGTCGGTGCCGGCGGCGTCGACATCGACACGAATATCGCCAAGGTGTCTCTGGTCGGTGCCGGGATGAAGAGCGAGCTCGGTATCGCGAGCCGCATGTTTCGAATTCTGTCCGACCACGAGATCAATATCGAGATGATCTCTACTTCGCCTATCCGTATATCCTGCGTCGTACGCGGCGAAGACGTCGAAGCAGCCGTGCGGTCCCTCCACGAGGGATTTCGGCCCGCTTCAAGCCCCAAAGAGGAATAGCCATGGCCAGAGTTGCGATCGTCGGCGCCACTGGTGCCGTTGGAACCACAATGCTCGAGATATTGTCCGAGCGCGGCCACGAGCCAAACGAGTTGCGGCTCATGGCTTCGAGCCGCTCCGCCGGGCGAGTCATCGCCACCAAATGGGGCGATGTCACCATCGAGGATTTGGCTACGGCAGACCCCAGCGGTATCGAAGTGGCGCTCTTCTCGGCCGGAGGCGGGCGCTCCCGAGAGTTCGCTCCCGCGTTTGCGGCGTCGGGGGCCGTCGTCGTCGACAACAGCTCGGCGTTCCGGATGGACGACCAAGTGCCGCTCATCGTTTCCCAGGTCAACGACCACGCCGTGGCCGACCACCACGGCATCATCGCCAATCCGAACTGCACCACGATGACGCTGATGATGGCGGCAGGCCCGCTCCATGCCGCCGCCGGCCTCAGAACCATGACGGCAACTTCCTATCAATCCGTGTCCGGCTCGGGCCAGACCGGCATGGACGTGTTAGCTCACGAAATCGACGTCCTCGGCAAGGACAGGGAGTTGCTGGCCAAAGGGGGATGGAGCGAGCCGGGCTCAGACCTCTATTCGCGCCCGATCGGCTTCAACGTTTTGCCCCACGCCGGTAGTTTCGCCGAGGCGGGCTATACGGACGAGGAGTGGAAGCTCGTCAACGAGACCCGCAAGATTCTCGAAGCCCCAGATGTGCTCGTCGAACCGACCTGCGTGCGAGTTCCGGTGATGGTTGGGCACGGCATCTCAGCCACTATGCACTTTGAGCGGCCGGTGTCGGTCGCGGAAGCAAACGAGGTCCTGGCGAATGCGCCTGGGGCTCAGCTCTGGGACGACTCGAAGGTACCAACCCCGCTCGACAGCGCGGGTATCGACGATGTGCTCATCGGTCGGGTGCGGCAGACGCTCGGCGAGCCCGGCGGGATCTCGCTGTGGACCGTGGGTGACAACCTACGCAAGGGCGCCGCGCTCAACGCTGTGCAGATTGCAGAGCTGGTGCTCGATACTCGCTAATCGGTTGTCGGTTGTCGGTCGGCAATTGCCATCCGGAGCTGTTCCAGCTCCCTTTCCAAGCGGCGCCGATATGCGCCCCGGAGAAATGGGCCAAAGACCCAGGACGCAATGGTGGATGCGAGGCTGTCTGGGTTGTCCTCGATGATGTTGGTGATCGACGTGGTTCTTTCGTCGCCGGCCAATTCCATGCGGCCCTCGTATTCGAACGGGCCACGGGACGACTTGCCTGCAAAGAGTTTGGGACGGTCGAAGTCGGTCACTTCGATCTCGACCTCTGAGTTTCGCCAACCGGCAACGTAGTCGATTATGTAGCGGGCCCCAGACCCCATGGCTTGGGACATCAGTCGAGCCCCGGACACCCCTGTTATCCAGCGCGACATGTTGTCGACATCCGTGACGAAATCGAAGACCTCGTCAACCGGCCGGTTTATCGAGATGCTGGCCATCGCTTTCATACCGTAAGTTTCGGTCCTCTCGAGCACTAACTCAAGTCGCGCGCACATAACGAGTCGCGACGTGCAAAAGTTCCGCTGCAGAGACGGGTTCGTCGGTCCCGCTTGTCACCCTTGCAGAGCACCCTCGGGCGAGGATTGCGGCACAGGCCTCTCGCGGACCACTCGACACGCCCTTGTCCTCTTGCGAAGAGGAAACAGGGGAACTTCATGCGTGCCGGGTTGGGCGGCCGCGAGGTCTCGATGAGTGTGCTCCGACCGTATGAGCCCCGCGTCACTCGAGGACGCAGGGCTCATGCCAAACCCGTCGGCCCTGCTTCCAAGCAACAGCGCCGGCGAGCTTTGTAGTCGGGACGGCCGGATTTGAACCGGCGACCTCATCGTCCCGAACGATGCGCGCTACCAAGCTGCGCCACGTCCCGATCGGGAGTTAGATGATACCGCGGCCCGCTACGAGCTCAATCCGGAGGCTGCCGATCCGGTTTCTCTCCATCTGGAGGACCGTGAGGCGCACCGAGCCAACCACGGCTTCGTCCCCCTCGTCGGGAATATGGCCGGCCACTGCGAGATAGAGGCCGCCGATCGTGGAGTACGGGCCATCCGGGAGCTCGATGCCGAGCCCCTCCTCCACGTCCTCGATATCGAGCCGTCCGTCCGAGATCCAGCTGCGTGCTCCGATCTTCACGAGAGACGGCGTTCCGGGGTCGTATTCGTCCTGGAGCTCACCGACGAGCTCGGACATGAGGTCTTTGATGGTGACAACACCTTCGACGCCACCGTGCTCATCGGTGACTACGGCCAGCTGGAATCGTTCGCGGCGCATCAGCTGGATGACGCTCAGCACAGACATGGACTCGGGGACATAGATCGGCGTACGCAAGATTGCCGACACCTTCGACTCGTCACCATCAGGGTCGATTCGAAGCAGGTCCTTGACGTACAGCATGCCGCGCAGCTCATCGAGGTCGGTGCCGATGACCGGATAACGGGAGTGGCCGGAAGTGGCGACGGCGTCTATTGCAGCGCTAGGTGTGACCGGTTCCCGTAGCGAGATGACGTCGACCCGAGGGGTCATGACTTCCCGCACAGGCCGATCGGCCAGGTCGAACAGGGCGTCAATGATCTCGCGCTCGACAGCCTCGATCTCCCCCTCCTCCAAACCGAGCTGTACCAGCGCCCTGACATCTTCTTCGGTCACGTCGGCGACGTCGCTACGAGCAGGTAGCCGCAGGAGTCGGAAGAGGCCGCGAGTGATGGCAGTGAACATGCGGGCGACCGGTCCGAGGACACGCGACAGGTGCCAGATCGTAGGAGCCACTGCCAGCGAGAATCGTTCCGGGTAACGGGTGGCCAGGCTCTTCGGTGTGATCTCGCCGACGACGAGAACAACTGCGGTCACGGCCCCCGTCGCGACCCACGGTCCCCACTCCTCGCCGACCAACGAGATGAACAGGGTCGTGGCTATCGAGGCGCCAAGAATATTGACGAGGTTGTTGGCAACCAGCAGCGTCGACAACAGGCGATCGGGATCGGCCACGAGTTGCTGAACCCGGTGGCCGCGCCTGTCGCCGCCGAGCTGTTGTACTCGCTCCTTTCCGATTCCGATGAGCGCCGTTTCCGAGCCGGAGAAGAAACCAGAGGCGATCGCGGCGAAGCCGAGAATGACGACATAGATGAGGTTGGTGCTCATGTGGTGGTGCCGCTCATGTGGTGGTGCCGCTCATGTGGTGGTGCCGCTCATGGCAGGCAAACCGGCGAACTGAGTTACTGGGAGTCAGACGCCACGGCTCCATCAACAGCGCCTCGCAGCTCTAGGGCGGTGAACGGTTTGACTACCCACGCCGCGGCACCCGAACGTCCGGCGAGGAACTTGTCGGCTGCTCGATCGAGGAGCAAAACGACGGGGATGGCGGCGCCGCCGCGAACCGTGGTGTTTTCACGAACCGATCGCGTCACGGCCATGCCGCCCATCGAGCTCACCTGGAGATCGACGACAACCGCATCGAGGCCGCCGGCGGCCACCGTGCTCGCCACCGTCTTGGGATCTTGGTGATCGACGAGCTCGTAGTCGGGCGACGTGAGCGCGGCGTGGACGTCGTTGCGCGCCCAGGATTCATCTGCAACGACCAATACGCGTGTCATGGCGGCAGATTAACTCGGTTCGTCGGCTCGAGGATTCTGCCCAACTGGGGGCGGATAACATCCCCGCCAATGCGTCGCACTATTTCCATTCTCATCGCCGCGCTTGCCTTCGGTGCTCTGATCGGGCCGGCTTTCGGTCAGCAAGACCCGGCGGCCGGCCCCGTCGTTGTTGCCGACGTTCGAGGCCCGCTGGACCAGCGCGCACTCAACTTCTTGACGGAAGCGGTGCGCACTCCCGACGCTCAGGTTGTTGTGATCCAGCTGAACAACGCAGGTATCTCTTCGGGTGACCCGGCCGAGTTCTATGCGGCCGTGGCAAGCACTGCCACGCCGGTAGCAGCATGGGTCGGGCCCGCCGGCGCAGTCGCGTACGGGGGAGCCGCACAGGTGCTGCTTGCGGCGGATGCCACCGGAGCCGCCCCGGGCACGAGGGTGGGCTACTTGGAGCCCGTGGTCGTCGGCGCTGAGCTACCGGGAGTGCTCGAATCGCTGCGGGACCCGCAAGGTCTCGACGACAGCGACTTCGCAGTAACGGAGACGGAGTTTCCCCTACTGATCGACGCCGCAGTGCCCACCATCGGCCAGTTCATAGCATCCCTCGATGGGAAGATTGTTGGTGGCGTGACTCTGGAGACCGCCCGCGAGATCGCAGCCGAAGATGGCTCCACGATCACGGTTCCTTCTGTCCAGGTTCGGTTTGTGAAGCCGGGACTTTGGGATCGTTTCCTAAGGCTCGCCAGCCGACCCGAAGCCGCGTTCTTCTTTCTTCTCGCCGGCATCGCAGTGGCAACCTTCGAGTTCTATGCAGCTGGTGCCGGCGTGGCGGCCGCCGTGGCCGCGCTGAGCCTGTTCTTGGCGGGGTACGGGTGGGCCACACTTCCGATGGACTGGTGGGCCGTAGTTCTGGCAATTGTCGGCCTGTTGCTCTACACCTGGGACTTCCAACAGAACCGGCTCGGGTTGGGCAGCATCGCAGGCACTGGCGCTTTGCTGATCGGCGGGCTCTTCTACACCAATGCCGCGCCCCAATACACTCCTGCCTGGTGGGGAGTGCTCATCACGGTCATTGGTATTGCGCTGTTCTACGGCTTTGCCCTGACCACGGTGGTCCGATCCCGCTTCTCGACGCTGACCATTGGCCGCGAATACTTGGTCGGCAAGATCGGAACAGCTGAGACCGACTTCGATCCGGAGGGGGTCGTCGTGGTCGACGGGGCCAGGTGGCGGGCCAGATCGCACCGAGCTGCAGGGCTTGGTCCCGGTGACCCGATTCAGGTGATGGAAGTCAACGGAATTCTCCTTGAAGTAGGTCCACCCGAGTAGCCTGTCCTCGGGTGTTCGCGAATAGCTAGCACTATTTGCCATATATTCCCTGGTGTGGGGATAACTCCCCGGCTAGCTTCCGTCGGCACCGCTTGGAGCAAGCTTGGAGGAGGGCTCAGTGATCGCATTGGACAGGACGTGGCAACCCGTGGCTTTATGCAGCGGGAACCATTCGCATTTGTTCTTTCCGCCAAGTACGTCAGAACGCAAGGACGAGCGGGAGCGGCGGGAGATACGGGCTAAGTCGATTTGCCAGATCTGTCCGGTGAAGAAGCCGTGCCTCGACTACGCCACCGAGATCCGCGAACCTTACGGAATCTGGGGCGGCCTCACCGAAGCGGAGAGGCGACAGGTCATTGCGGTGGGGTCTGCCTGAGAATTCTGACATCGCCGCGCCGTGAGGTCACGGCGTTGGCGTCGAGCCATTCCAGCAACGGCACCGCCTGCCTGCGGCTGATGTCCATTGCGTCGCGGAAGTCGGCGACTGTGAATTCAGACGGAAGGTCGCTGAGGCGCCGCTTCATTTGCTCGATGGTCTCTGGCAGATACACCAAGTCGCTGTCGATGCGGATCAGGCGATCCTCGCGCAAAGCTGCGTGAAGCAGTTCATCGCGCAGTCCAAGGCTGCCGGCCCTGGGCGCGGCAAAGCCGGCTTGGCGCAGGGCTGCGACGGCGTGTTCCCATAACGCTTCATCGACCTTGCTCCAAGATGGTCCGTGATCCGTGGCCCGCACTACTGCACCGTCTTCATCTAGTCCTTCGGCCCGGGCGACCAATGCATCGAGCAACGGGCCGGTGATGCCGAAGGTCGAGGCCAGCGTTGCCTTCGCGATCCCAGGTCGCAGCGGGTTGGCCTCGTGAAATCGGCGAACGTCTTGTGAGATCGCCGCCAGCAGATCCGTGGCGCGGTCCATTCGTAGTGCGGCGTTCCCTGCGATCACGGCATCGCGGGGTGTGCCGCCTCGGCTGTCCATTGCGAGTTCTTCGAGCGGTGCCAACCCGCGAACAGCGAGCAGGACTGTTGCGAGCTCATCGGCATCTGCATCTACCTTCGGCCGAATGGCCGCAGCAATGGCACTGAGCCGACCAGCGTCTCCCCGCTGGGGCCTCGGGTCGAGCACGCGGCCCCCGGCGACCACCGCCCGTCGCCCGGTCTCTCTGAGGATGTATCTGTCGCCCGTCGTGATGGGGATGAGGGACGCGCACGTGACGATGGCTGCATCGGAGCCGGCCATTCGCAAGCGGACCGGCCACGCGCCGCTTCCTGCATGCAACTGATACGCCCCCCGATCGGCGACGCCTTCGATGCCGCGGATTGGCCGCAGGTCGACCAGAAAGCGGTTGCTCCCAGACGCGCCCGCGGTGTGGGTCAGTAACGCTCCGCGCGCGACGTCGGCGCGGTCAAGCCCGGAGAGATTGGCCGCGACTCTGGTGCCTGGAGCTACGGATTCCACCTCCTGCTCGTGGCTTTGTAGTGATCGGATTCGCGCTTTGGCCACGCCGGGGTGCAGCTCAACGTTGTCGCCAACCGTCAGTGACCCATCGAGCAAGGTGCCCGTGACGACTGTCCCTGCGCCGGCGATCGTGAAGCTGCGATCCACCCAGAGGCGAGGCCGACCGATGTTGCGAGGTGGGCCGGCATGCTCCAGCGCAGCGGCCAGGGCAGAGCTCAGCGTGTCCATGCCTGATCCGGTGATTGCGCTGACCGGTACGATCGGCGATCCGTCGAGTGATGTCCCTTCGAGTTGCTCTTCGATCTCCAGGGCAGCGAGCTCGGCCATGTCGGCGTCCGCGATGTCGATTCTGGTGAGAGCCACAACTGCGTAGCGCACTTCGAGCAGATCGAGAACCGCAACGTGCTCTTCGGTCTGTGGCATCCATCCTTCGTCGGCTGCAACGACGAGCAATGCGACGTCGAGCCCTCCGACCCCGGCGAGCATGTTCTTGATGAACCGCTCATGACCGGGCACGTCGACAAACCCCACCGCTTGCCCGTCGAGCTCTGTCCACGCAAAGCCCAGGTCGATGGTGAGGCCGCGTTCCTTTTCCTCCCGCCAGCGATCAGGGTCGCGACCGGTGAGCGCCTGGACCAGGGTGGATTTCCCGTGATCGACGTGGCCTGCGGTGGCAATGATTGGCATTAGTTCGGTCTTCGGCTTTCGGTAATCGGTACGCGGCCCACTAGCCGAGGGCCTCTGCGACGATCGAGGCGAGCCGGTCATCGTTGCCGGCGGGGAAGGTGCGGAGGTCCAGTTCCAAGGCGCCTTCCTTGCGGCGGGCCAGCACCGGCGGGCTTGCCGAGATCAGCGCATTCCAGAGCTTGTCAGCATTTCCGGTGACCCGGACGGCGGGCGAGGGGATCATCTCGCCGGGGACCGATCCGGCACCCGGCACAGAGTGAGAGTCGACGACCTCGGCGGCCTCGCCGATCTGCATGGCGACAGCCTCAGAGCGCGCCTGCAACTCATCGAGGCTCATCGCCGCCATCGCCCAGAAGGGAATCGTCGCTCCCTGGTCTGTTGCGTAGAGCTCGAGCGTCTCCACAAGTGCGGTCTGCGTCGGTCCGTCGATGCGCAGCGCCCTCGCAATGGGATGCTTGCGCATCGCCGTGATCGCAGCCCTGTCGCCGACGGCAATTCCGGCTTGGGGTCCGCCGAGCAGTTTGTCGCCGCTGAAGATGGTGACGGTGGTGCCGAGGCCGACTGTCTGGCGGACCCCCGGCTCTTCGCTCAACCAGCTCGGTGGGGGCCCGCCAAGCCAAGGTGCTCGCTCATCGAGTAGCCCGGAACCGATATCGGCGATGAACGGGATGCCGAGTTTCCGGCCGAGTTGAGCCAGCTCGGCGTATCCGACGTCCTCGGTAAACCCCTCGACCCGGTAGTTGGAGGGGTGCACTTTCAGTATTGCCGCTGCCCCCTCGGTTTCCGCCACATAGTCCTCCAGGCGAGTCCGGTTCGTGGTTCCGACCTCGACTAACTCGGCGCCGGACGCGGCCATCAGGTTGGGCAGTCTGAAGCTGCCGCCGATCTCGATCAGTTCGCCGCGCGACACCAGGACGCGCTTCCCGCCGGAGAGTGCAGCCAGAGCAAGAAGTAGTGCCCCCGCATTGTTGTTCACGACGAGTGCGGCCTCGGCCCCGGTGAGAGTCTGCAACAGCCGGCCGGCATAGTCACCGCGGCCCCCTCTGGCACCGGTCGCCAGGTCGATCTCGAGGTTCTGATAGCCGACGGCGTGCTCGGCCGCCGCCGCGGCAGCGGCCGGTGGCAAAGGGGCTCTTCCCAAGTTGGTGTGTAGCAGCACGCCGGTTGCGTTGAGGACCCGTCTCGGACGCGAGGTTGCGAGGGGAGTGAGGGCCGCGATGGCGATGGCCGCGGGGTCGGCATCGTCACCGCCGAGTATCGACTGCCGTGCCTCGTCGATAGCGGCTCTGGCGGCTTCGATCACCACGGGATCGGGTAGTGGATAGGGAAGTTGTTCGGCGAGATCAGCCGCCAGGCTGTCGACGCCGGGGAGGTCTCGCAGCTCCATGTGGCGCAGGTTACCTGCCTGGGTATCCTCCCTCTCATGCGGCTTGGACAGACGCTCTTCATCCTGTTCGTGGTGACTCCGATCGCCGAAATCGCCCTCTTCCTCACCGTTGGCGAACGCATCGGCATCCCCACGACCCTTGCGATCGTGATTGTCACGGCAATCGTGGGAGCATCGCTTGTGTCGCGGCAGGGTCGAGCCGAGTTTGCCGCGCTGCAATCTTCGGTTGTCCGTGGTGTTGTTCCGACCAAAGAGCTGGCGCATGGGGCGATGATCCTGGTTGCGGGCGCTCTCCTGCTCACCCCCGGGTTCCTGACGGACGGCATTGGCTTCTCGCTGTTGGTTCCACAGATCCGGGAAGGGCTTCGTCGCTGGTTCAGCCGCAGGTACGGACGGGGCCCGATCACAATTCAGGACCAGGTGGGGGAGTGAAGGCACCGGCAAAGCCGCGTCCATCGGCGACGATCTGTCTATTGCGCGACGGCGGCGACGGAGTCGAAGTGCTGATGGGCAAGCGTGGCTCGACTGCCAAGTTCATGGCAGACGCCTGGGTATTCCCAGGCGGCCGCGTCGATGCCACCGACCGAGCGCGCGCCGGTGAATTGGTACAAGGCAACAACGACGGCGAGCAGCTTCCCTGGATCGTCTCGGCGCTGCGTGAGACCGTCGAGGAACTGGGTGTATGGCTCACTGATCCGCCTCGGGTCGAAGCGCTTGGCGGGCGTGACGTCTACGCCACCCTCGACTCAGCCGATGAGGCGTTTCGTGCGGACGTGCGGTATTTCGCCAATTGGGTCACTCCTGCAGATCTACCGATCCGCTACGACGCCCGGTTCTACGCGACGGTCGTGACGGCCAACCTGGAACCCATACCCGACATGGCCGAGATCGAAAGAGCCCAGTGGGTCAGGCCGGCCGATGCGATCCTCGCTGCAGCCAGAAGGGAGTGGCTCATCCCTTTCCCGACCCATGTCACACTCGAGTCGCTCGCCAGAGTCGTCACGGCTGACGAATTCATGGCTCGCGCCGCGGAGCTCGACATCGACACGATTCAACCTCGTATCCGCATCGAAGATGACGGGACGCTTCGAGTGGTCATGCCGGGCGAAAGCGGATTTGACGATCTGCCGGAGGCCACGGGCGATCTGCAGAAACTCGCCCAGGCGGCGCGTAAGGCCAAGGGAACCCGCCACACGATCGCCGAGCTCGAATAGTGGAGATCGTGAGGATACTTGCGCCCAATCCGGGCCCATATACCGGCCCCGGCACCAACACATATGTGGTTCACGACGGAGAGGGTGCCGCCATCATCGATCCAGGCCCCATCATCACCAGCCACACCGATGCCATCGTTGCGGCTCTCGACGGACTGGTGCCGAGTGCAGTCATTGTCACCCACAACCATCCGGACCATGCGCCCCTGGCAAACCCGCTCGCTGAACGCCTCGCGGTACCAAGCTATGGCTTTGCTGCCGCGCCGGATTTCACACCAGACGTGACTCTGGTCGACGGCGACGAGCTAACGATCGGCGCTGCGAGCATTACCGCCGTCCACACCCCTGGCCACACTTGGGATCACTTGTGTTTCCTCCTGGGGTCCCAGCTGTTCACGGGCGACCACATCATGGGCGGCTCGTCTGTGATCATCGAGGACGCTGCCGCCTATTTCGACTCGCTTCACAAAGTTGCAGCTCTCGGTGTCGAGACGATCCGACCCGGCCACGGAGAAGTCATAGACGACGCCGCCGAGGCTGTGGCGAACTACATCCAGCATCGCACGGAGCGTGAACGGCAGATCGTTGCCGCAGTAACAAATGGGGCCGCATCGCCACGAGAGATCACTGCGGCGGTGTACGTCGACATCGATCCGATATTGCTCCCTGCGGCGGCCGCCCAGGTCGAAGTGCAGCTCGAAAAACTCATCTCAGAGAATCGCCTATCGTTAGAGCGTTCCAGCGCCAATGATGTGCGCATCGTCATTCCCGGTGGAGGGGACTGAGTGATCAAGCGGATTGCGCTCGCGCTTGCAGTGGTCATGGTTGTCACCGTGCCCGCCTACGCCCAGACGGGTCAGGTGACCCAGGAGGACCTGGTGCAAGCCGCTGAGAACCGCAAGGCGGCTTCCTTGCAGTTAGCCGACGCCACATTCGAGTACGACATGGCGATCCATGAGCTGCTCGACATAGAAGAAGATCTCGCCAGGCTTGCTTCGGCTCTCACGGAACGGGAGCGCGACCTGGCGATCACGCGATCCGAGGCGCGTCAGGTTGCCCAGGCCATGTACATGCGCTCGGGCGTTGGGCAGCTCGACCTATTCACCGCCGGCTCGATCACTGAGTTCCGTCTCGGCGAGGGATACCTCGACCGGGCATCTCTGGAAGAGCAATCGACGTTGCGTCGATTGGTTGCCGTTCGCCAGAGCTACCTCGATCAGCAGGAGGTCCTGGACGAGACTCTGGCACGCCAGGTCGTCGTTACGTCCGACCTGGAGCAACTGACCGCCGAAATGCTGCTCGTCCTGGAAGCCGCCGATGAGGAATATCGCCAGGTTGCCGCACAGTGGGCTAAGCAGGAGGCAGAGCGCCTCGAAGCCGAGCGAAAACGCAAAGAAGAAGAGGAGCGGCGCAGACGAGCCGCAACCTCAACGACGACCAGCTCGGCGCCCGGGACGACGGCACCTCCCGGAGGTGGGGGCACTACGACCACAACCACGACGCTGGCGCCGCCGCCACCCGTGAATGGACGGACGTGCCCCGTCAACGGCGCAGTCGCATTCCGCGACTCGTGGGGTGAGCCCCGTTCCGGCGGCCGTTCCCACCAGGGCGTTGACATGATGGCGACTCGGGGCACCCCCCTCGTGGCCATAGAGAACGGGACCGTGCTGCGCATCGGCAATGGCGGACTCGGAGGCAAAACCGTGTGGCTTCGTTCCGATAGCGGCCACGAGTACTACTACGCCCATTTGGACGGTTGGGCTTCTGGGCTCGGCGAAGGCGACTATCTCGAGGTGGGCGAGCTTCTCGGCTACGTGGGCAACACCGGCAACGCGATCCATACGCTGCCTCACCTCCACTTCGAATATCACAGGAACGGCGGAAGTCCCGTGAATCCATATCCGTTGGTGGCAGACCTGTGTCTGTAGCGACGGCACCGCCGCCGCGGTAACTGGCATCCCGTACCTAATACCTGCTGCGAAACCAGCTACCGGTTCTGATCCAGTGCCCTCAGCTGCTCTTCCAAGATCGCTATGCGGCTCGTGCAGCTGTCGTCGCTTGCCGGTGGGACCACCTCGGTGAGGGTTTTGGCAATTGCGGAAAATGCGCTGGCGGCAGGGGAGCCGGGGTGAGCCCGCACCACGGGGGCGCCGTCGTCGCCGCCTGCCACGACTTCCGGATCGAGCGGCACCTCTCCAAGAAGAGGCACCCCGAGATCGTTGGCGAGTTCTGTGCCCCCGCCGACTCCGAAGAGGTTGTAATGCTCGCCGTCCTTCGCAGTGAAACCGGACATGTTCTCGATGACTCCGATTACCGGCATGTGCGAACGACGCGCCATGTCTGCCACTCGACTCGCCACCTTCTGAGCCGCTTTCTGCGGGGTAGTGACTACGACCATCTCGGCCTGGGGGAGCAGGCGCGCCAGCGCCATTTGCACGTCTCCTGTGCCGGGTGGCATGTCGATGATGAGGTAATCGAGCGTCGGCGACCAGCCGACGTCGCGCAGGAACTGCTCCAGCGCCTTCGAGAGCATCAACCCGCGCCACATGAGTGCCGTTTCCTCGTCGTCGACGATCAGTCCTGTGGACACCACAGAAATGCCGAGCGCAGGGGCGGGTTGGATCACCCTTTCCTCGTTGGCGGCCAATGATGCATCTCCGGCGCCAACCATACGCGGGATCGAAAAGCCCCAGATGTCTGCGTCGAGAAGCCCAACCTCGTGACCAAGATCGTTGAGAGCGAGCGCGAGGTTCACGCTCACAGACGACTTGCCGACCCCGCCCTTGCCAGAAGAGACGGCGACAACACGGGTTGTCGGATGGACCCGAGTGGCCCCCGCGTTCTCTCTCGCACGCAGCCTGACTCGCTGCATCAGCGAAGTGCGCTCTTCCTGGGACATGGCGACGATTTCCACCTCAACCGTGTCGACTTGGGTTAGTGCCTCGATCTTGCGCACGACATCGCCTTCGATCTGGTCGCGCAGGGGACAGGCGGCGATCGTCAATGCGACCTTGATCGTGGCAATTCTCTCTTGGAGGCGAACGCCCTTGATCATGCCGAGATCCACGACGTTCTCGCCCAATTCGGGGTCGAGGACGCCGCGCAGGGCCTCCCAGATGGGTTCTGTGGAATCCGTAATCGTTGTCATCTAAGGGAATCGTAGGGTGCGATCGTCGGTTGTTGTACGTAGGTGTTCTCAACAGCGCCGACCTGCCTTATAATCCTTGGGCACGCCGCGTAGAGCGGCTGGCCAGGAGACACCGCCACAAGGAGCGTCTGTGATAACCAACGAGCCCGACATCGCTACCGCCACGACACCGGCAGCCCTTACATCTGCCGCTGCCGCCAAGGTTGCCGAGCTCATCGCGGCCGAGGGTGACCCCTCGCTTGCGCTTCGCCTGGGCGTCCGCCCCGGCGGCTGCTCCGGCTTCCAGTACGAGATGTACTTCGACGCCCAAATCGACGATGGCGATGTCATCAACGAAACGGACGGCGTGAAGCTGATCCTCGATGCGCAGAGCGCAGAGATGCTCGTGGGTGCAACGGTCGACTACAAGGAGCAGGGCCTGCAAGGCTCGGGCTTCGCCATCAACAACCCCAACCAGCAGCGCGGCTGCGGTTGCGGTGAAAGCTTCTGCTGAAAGGCAGACTGCTAGCCCCCACACAGGGTTAGATCCAGAAGAAGCGCCACGAAAGTGGCGCTTCTTTTTGTGGGTTTCGCTGTCTCCTCCTCCAGCGAGCCCTTGGCGAGCGTTGGGGGAGGTGGCACGCCGGAGGCGTGACGGAGGGGGTGCTAAGTAAGCGCCGGCATCCCGCGCGATGTGCGGGACTGCCTCAGCTCCCCCCTCCCCGGCCTGGCGGCCGGTACTCCCCCAAACGTCGGCTACGCCGCCGAGGGGGGAGAGACAATGACGCCGACTACCGACTACCGACTACCGACTACGGACTACCGACCCAGCAACGGCCTTACTTCCTTCCCCAACAGCTCGATCGATCTCAGGGAGTTTTCGTGTTTGATGCTGCCGGCATTGTGAAGCATGAAGCGTTCGATGCCGAGGAGCTCGCGCCAGCGGTCGATCTTGGCGGCGACGGTCACCGGATCGCCGACGACCAACGATCCATCGGGACCCGCCATCCAGTCGTACTGGTCACGCGTCAGTGGTCCCCAGCCGCGTTCCCTGCCGATCTTGGTCATCATGGCGGCGAAGCTCGGGTACACCGTTTCGATGGCCTCTTCCGTGTTGTCAGCCACGTAGCCGAGCCCGTGCACAGCGACGGGGAACTGCGCCGGGTCATGGCCCGCTTCGACGAGGGATCGGCGATAAAGGTCACTGAACACCCGGAATCGGGCAGGGTCACCGCCGATGATTGCGAGCGCCAGGTGCAGACCCAATCGGCCGGCCCGGACGACGGACGCCGGCGTGCCCCCGACCGCGATCCAGATCGGCAGTGGGTCCTGCTGCGGTCTGGGATAGACCGGCTGATCCTGGAGCGGAGCTCGGAAACGCCCTTGCCACGTCACGCGCTCGCTGTCGCGAATCGCTAGCAACAACTCGAGCTTCTCCGTGAACAGGTCGTCGTAGTCGCCGAGGGAATACCCGAAGAGCGGAAAAGACTCAATGAAGGAGCCGCGGCCGGCCATCAGCTCGGCCCGGCCGTTCGAAATCAGGTCGAGCGTGGCAAAGTCCTGGAACGTTCGAACCGGGTCCGCCGAGCTGAGCACGATGACTGCCGAGCTCAGCCTGATTCGCTCCGTGCGGGCGGCCGCCGCGGCCAGCGTGATTGCCGGGGCGGAGGCAGCCATGTCGATCCGGTGGTGCTCGCCAAGGCCGTAGACATCGAGCCCAACCTCTTCGGCCTTGACGATCTCTTCGACGACATTGCGGAGACGCTCGCCGTGGCTCATGGCATCACCCGTAGCGGGATCGGTGTGGGTCTCGGCGAAGCTTGTCAGTCCAAGTTCCATTGATAGAAGGTTACGTGGCGCCTCAACCCTCGCTGCCGTACCAGAGAGTGTCCGTCCGGCATCGCTCAACCACGATATCCGGGAACAGCGAAACGTCGCCCGCTTCAGCCAGGCCGATCCCTCCGCCACCGACCGCAACCATGGGCCGCTCCCCGGCAAGGACGGCCTCAACCAGGTCACCAGCCCGCATCAGGTCGCCTTCGTGCCAGATCACGACGGCGCCATCGACCAGAAGGCATCCCTCCTCGATCGAAGCGAATCCGGTGTGCAGGGCGTCGCTGCCTCCGTTGGGGCTGTGGCTGAATACCCAGGCGCCCCTGATCGACTGCGCGGTGATGCCTTGGCCCGTTTCCGTGGCTAGTGAAGTGTTCGAGATGTTGCTCGTGTTCGGCGAGCACGCCGCCAGGACAAGAGCTGCGACAACGGTGATTCGCTTCATGTGTCTCCTCCTGTTCGGTGTGACGTTGTGACGCATCGCTTTGGTTTCCGCAATTCGTCGTATCTCGATGGGGACGCGAGCATTCGCCCATGCTGGCCTATCACGAGACTTGGTTCACGGACGCCCGGCCGCCCTATGACTGGGGATTCGCGCTCGAGCCGCTGTCTGCAATTCTCATTGGGCTTGCTATCGCCGTGGCCGCCGCCTGGCGAGCGGTTGGGCTGCGCCGGCGCAAGCCGGAGCTACGGTTTCTCGAACCGCTTGGCCGGCTGGCGCCTTTGGTGCCTCGGCTGTTGGCGATACACGCCGGCGTGTCTCTCCTCGCGCAGGCATACGGGGGAACGTATCTGGCACCCGGTCTCGATCTCCCCGCGGGCTGGTTCGGCACTTTGCTCGGCATCGTCGAGGGCGTCGTCGGCGTCTGGTTCATCACGGGATATCGCATCAGAGCCGCAGCATGGCTCCTCGTTGCGGCCGGCCCGCTCGGCATGATCGGCTACGGCATGGTTCCGATGATGGAGCGTCTCGATCTGCTGGGGATCGCCGCGTTCCTGGCAATCTTGCCTCCGTCCGACGATACGGCCGGGGCGGTACAGGCATCGCCTCAGCTCGTGACCGCGGCTTTGACTGCACTCCGGCTCATGGTGGGCGGCTCGCTGATCATCCTGGCGTTCACAGAGAAGCTGGCACGCCCCGACCTGGCCGTGGCCTTCCTTGACGACTTCCCGGCGTTCAACATTCTCAAAGCTATGGGATTGGGTGTTAGCGACGAGACATTCATCAGCATGGCCGGCGCCACAGAGCTTCTGTTCGGGCTATTGATCATCTCCGGGACGTTGCCCCAGCTGGTTGTGATCGTCGCCGGGATCCCTTTCAATGCCACCCTCTTCTTCCTTGGCAGCAGCGAGCTGATCGGCCACCTTCCCATTTATGGCGCGATGCTGGCGTTGCTCATCTACGGCTCGAACCGCATCTACGCACCTGCGGTCCCACGTTTCGCCACGACCTCGCCGCGCAACCTCGTTGGACGAGAAACCCGGCAGAGCTGGGCGGCGACCTAGCGGCTAGCGTCGGGTGCGCTACGCCACCGCCAAGGAGTCAGCATGCCAAAGAAGATTCTCGAAGCACCCAACGGCCCGAAGCCTCTCGGCGCCTATTCGATCGCCACGGAGGCGAATGGATTCGTATTTGTCTCCGGCCAGATTGCCATCAACCCTGCGACAGGGGCGCCGGTCATCGGCGACGTGGCTGCGCAGGCGAACCAGGTCATGGAGAACATCGCCGCCATCCTCGGCGATGTGGGCCTCACCCTCGAGGATGTGGTCAAAACCACCATCTTTCTCGATGACATTGCCGACTTTCCCGTCGTCAACGGCATCTACGGCGAATACTTCGAGACGGGTAAGCCGGCCCGTTCCACTGTGCAGGTCGGTGCATTGCCCGGCGGCTACTTGGTCGAGATAGAGGTCATTGCCGCCCGTTAGGCAAAACGGTTTGGCGATGCCCAACTCGGCGTAGCTTTTCTGGTGACTAGCGTTCCCTCTGCATCCTGGAGGTTTCATGCTGACTCGCGAACAGATTGTCCACGCTCTCGGAATCGGTCCCACGAACTCGGGAGCGTTCGCCGGGGGATGGCTCGAAGCGTCGGGCGAAGAACTCGTCTCGTTTGACCCCACCACAACTGACGCCATTGCCTCAACCACTCAGGCGAGTCGCCGCGACTACGACAAGGCTGTGCAGGCAGCCGTCGACACATTTCAGGAGTGGCGGATGGTGCCCGCGCCGGAGCGCGGCGGCTACGTGCGCCTCATCGGCGAGGCGCTGCGTGACAACAAGGAGGCGCTGGGCGGTCTGATTTCCATGGAGATGGGAAAGATCCGCGCCGAGGGCGAGGGTGAGGTGCAGGAGATGATCGACGTGGCCGACTTTGCCGTCGGTCTCTCTCGCCAGCTCTACGGCCTGACCATTGCGTCGGAGCGTCCCCGCCATCGTATGTACGAGCAATGGCATCCGCTCGGGCCGATTGGGATCATCACTGCTTTCAACTTCCCGGCCGCTGTGTGGTCCTGGAACGCACTTATCGCGGCCGTCTGCGGCGACACGATGGTGTGGAAGCCGTCGCCGGTGACCCCGCTGACGTCGATTGCCATCACGAAGATCTGTCACGAGGTCATGGCGGGAAGCGGTTTCGAAGGTGTCTTCAACCTCGTCATGGGGGATCTCGAGGAAGTTGGCAAACCCATGGTCGCCGACACGAGGCTGCCGCTGATCTCAGCTACAGGTTCGGTACGGATGGGCAAGGAGGTGGGCACGGCAGTGGCCCAGCGTATGGGTCGCTCGTTGCTCGAGCTCGGCGGCAACAACGCCATCATCGTCATGGAGGACGCTCAAACCGATCTCGCAGTGCGAGCTGCCTTGTTCGCTGCCGCGGGAACCTCGGGTCAACGCTGCACATCACTGCGGCGGCTGCTCGTGCACAAGCCGGTCGCCGACGTGGTGGCCAAGCAGTTGGCAGAGGCATACGCCCAGATCCCGATCGGCGATCCGCTCGACTCGGGCACCCTGATGGGCCCGCTCGTCAACGAGGACGCAGTCGACAACACCAAGGCCGCCCTCGACATCGCCCTCGAGCAGGGCGGGGAGCTTCTCTATGGCGGCAACTCCCTCGAGCGGACCGGCCACTTCTTCGAGCCGACGCTGGTGCGGGTGCCCGCCGATGCCGCGATAGTTCAGCAGGAGACGTTCGGCCCGATCATGTGGCTCATCGAGGTCGACTCACTCCAGCACGCCATCGACGTCCAGAACGGAGTACCGCAAGGTCTGTCCTCTGCGATCTTCACGGACTCCTTACGCAATGCCGAACAGTTCCTGTCCGCTGAAGGCTCGGACTGCGGCATTGCCAACGTGAACATCGGCACGTCAGGTGCCGAGATCGGTGGCGCATTCGGCGGCGAGAAGGAAACCGGCGGTGGTCGCGAATCAGGGTCGGACTCATGGAAAGCCTATATGCGGCGGCAAACCGTCACGATCAACTGGTCGACCAACCTTCCGCTCGCGCAGGGCATCGAGTTCGGCTGATCGGGATGGGCGCGTGGCGGCGACGTTTGGTGGCGGTGGTGTCCGCCGTTGTCCTGCTACTAGCGGCATGCAGCCAGCCGCGGCTGAGCATCGAAGAGTTCTGCGACCTGTCGCGTGAGATCGACATCGAGACCACCAAGCTCGTTCAGCTTCCCCCAGTCGGCGCAGAGTTCGAGCAGCAGCGCGATCTGATTCGGAACATGAACGACCGTAGGTTCACCCAGGCTCCTGAGGAAATCGCCGAAGTCGCAGATGAGCTCGGCCCGATGCTGACCGCCACAGACGCCGACAACGAACGTGTCGTCCAGTTACTCGAGGTGTTCGAGGTCTACGTGCTCGAGAACTGCAGCGGTGGAAACTCGCGTTGAGTTGGCCAATTCGAGTCCTTACGACTGTCAATCGGATACCAGACCTCACCAACAATGCTCGCGACCTTCCCAGGTCCAGAAGCGGCCATGCTTGTCCTGCGTGAGGTTCGTGAGAAGCTCGTAGATCCCCGCAGCGCTTTGTTCCACGCTCACGGGTGCGCCGGGTCCGCCCATGGCCGTGCGCACCCAACCGGGATGAACCACAACGGCCACCGCTCCGGCCGCCGCCCACGAGTCGGCTCGATCGCGGAACGAGTCGTTGAGGCGAGCTTTCGATCCGCTGTACCCGCCGATTGCGCCTTGCTTGCCTCTGCGGGCGCCAAGCTGGGACGTCATGAGCGCGACGACTCCACCGGCAGCCAAAGCTCCGGCGTCGAGGAGGGCTTGGACAGTACGGATGGGCGCAATGGCGTTGACCTCGATCAGCTCCGCGTCCGTGTGGCCGTGGTAGATCCCGGCGTTGTGGATGATGACGTCGAGCTCTGCGCCCGTGAGGTCAGCAGCCAGGGCCGCCGCACGAGCTGCATCACGCACATCGAGCTGGTGAAGCGCTACGGCATCAGCGAGATCCGCAATCTCGCCTGGTGAAGCCTCGTCACGCACGGTGGCATCGACCTCCCATCCATGCGCCAGGAATCCGCGGACTAATCCGGCGCCGATGCCTCTGCTGGCGCCAATGACCAGCACGCGGCCCTTCACGCGTCCAGGTCCGTGCCCAGCGTGCGTTCCACCAGATCGGCGTAGTGAGGATCGGCCTCTGCGGCATATCCGGCATCGAGATACGCGTTGGTCAGCAATTCGGCAGCAGCGCCTAGTTCTGAGCCGATTGAGTCGGCGTTCGCCTCAGCCGCACTCAGCAGGAGCGCCACTTGATGGGCTCGCAGTAGCCGTTCGAGCTGGTTCCTGAAGTGCAATGCACCGTGCGCCGGGTCTTCGAGAGAACGGCTCACGGAGCCGGCCAGAGTCTCAAGAGTCGATTCGGCCCGTCCGGCGATGGCGCCGAGGTCTGGATCGGCGATTCCCTTGAGCAGGGTGGACGTGCGGTCAATCACGATGCCCGCCAGACCAAGGCGGCCCATGTCGCGCAACACCTGGGCCGTCAAGACGTTGTGGGTGCCCTCCCATTGTTCGTACACGACCGCATCGCGCAGCAGGCTGGGCAGAACGCTGAAATCCTCGATGGCGCCGTTGCCGCCGAGGATCTCGATCGCTCTCCGCACTGGGCTGGTCGCGGCGAGCGAGCATCCAAGCTTGTTGGCGTTGACGAGATAGCGGTGGAATCCGGCATCGGCCTGGTCGATCGCCGCGCCGCCGGAGGCCATATCGACTGCTTCGTCGAGCTCTGTCAGCGCCCAGGTGCTGTGCAGCGCTGCCAGCCACTCGGCCTTGATCGCGGCGAGTTGGCTGCGCACGAGAGGGAACGCGGCGATTGGTTGTCCGAATGCGGTGCGAACGGCGGCGTAGTTGCTCGCTTCCAGGTATGCCCGTCGCAGAATCCCGACGTCGCCGACCGCGTTCAGCCAGCGGCTCGAGTTCAACATGGCGGTCACCATGATCTTGAAACCATCGCCAACGTCGCCGACGACATATGCAACGGAATCGGCAAAGTCGATCTCGCCGCTCGCCATGGATGTGGTGCCGAGCTTGTCCTTGAGGCGCCGTATCGCAAAGCCATTGAGCCTGCCGTCGATCAATCGAGGAACGACGAAGCAGCCGAGTCCTGCCGTCCCTTCCGGCGCGTCCGCGGGGCGGGCCAGCAGCAGGAAGGTGTCGGCGTCGGCCACTGAGCAGAACCACTTCTCACCACTTATGCGGTATGTGCCGTCTGGGGCCGCCGTGGCCACCGTCGCAATTGCCCCAACGTCACTTCCTCCCTGGACCTCGGTCAGGAATTGGGCGCCACGGAACGCCGCGGTGTAGTCCGTTGCGGTGAGCTTGGGGACGAGGCGCTCCTGTAGCTCGTTGGTCGCGTGGCGGCGTAGGACCCTGATCAGCCCGGTGGTGCATGTGGCAGCGCACATGTGACCCATCTCACCGTGCAGCGACGCAAGGTAGAACAGGTTGGCCTGTTCGAAGGAGCGGCCGGCGGTGGCGACGTGGGCCAGCAAGCCGCTGCGCCACACGATGGCGCCCGCTTCTTCGTACCCCGACGCGAACCGGACCTCTTCGACGGCGTTGCCTGCGCCGTCGAATCTGACGAGCTGGGGGAGGTTGGCGCGGTACCCCTCGACAATGGCGGCAAGCTCGCCCGCGGCTGCGCCGAACGCCGACGCCGACTCACGTAATGCTGCCAGTCGATCTCCGCGTATATAGCGCCGGTTGACCAAGTCGAGATGCTGATCGGCCTCGAACGGGTTCTCCGGATAGCGGCTTCGCCAATCCGCGAATTGGTCGCGAGCTTTGGTGAACACGTTCACATACCGATTATCGCACTGGAAGGTCCCCAGAAATCACGGCGTCGAAATTCCTTGTCGTGGAATAGCCTCGAAAGTGCTCTATCTAAGTAAAGGGAGTCGGGAGTGCTGCCAGCAACCAAGGCGGATCTCTTCACGGACTTTGTCCGTGAAGTCGAACCAAGGTTGCACGCCGCCCTCATCGCCCTGATGGGCACCGACCATGCCCGCGAAGCGACCGCAGACGCCCTGCTGTGGGCGTGGGAGAACTGGCAGCGAGTGGAGAAGATGGACAATCCGGCCGGCTATCTGTACCGAGTGGCCCGCACCAAGGCACGCAGGCTGTTTCGGACGCCGCCGGTGTTGCCCGCTGTCGTTTCCGCCGAGATGCCATGGATCGAACCGAAGCTGCCTGTGGCGATGGGACGCCTTCCTGAGAGCCAACGAGTTGTTGTGGTGATGGTCTACGCGCTCGGCTGGACCCAGGCCGAAGTCGCCAGGTTCCTGGGGATGAGTCACGGATCGGTGCAGAAGCACGCGGAGCGGGGTCTTGCCAAGCTTCGCAAGAGTTTGGGAGGTGCGGCGTGAAGGTCGACATTCTGCGCCAGCTGGACGAGTGGGGCACTCAGCTCGAAGACTCGATCGAACATGTCAGCGCGGCTGAAGTGATGGAGCGACTGCCTCAACTGTTCGCTAGCCAGGTCACGTCCGACCCGGCAACCGACGAGAGCGCCGGGGCCGCTGTGCAGCCCAGGAGCCTTTGGCAGCCGATGCATCGCCGCGTGCTGCGTTATGCCGGAGCATTCCTGGCTCTAATCGTTGTCCTTGGCGGGATTGTCCAGCTCGCCGGTCAAGAGACTTTTGAAGAGTTCAGCAGCGTTGGAGGCAGCTTTGGCGACAACAGTGGGCGGGACAATCCCGTGAGCTTCCCTGCCACCACTGCCGCGGCCACAACGGCGGCGCCTGCGACGTTCGCACCGGACACAACGGCGGCCGCCACAACGACGAGGCCTCCGGCGGCCAGTACGACGGTGCCTCCCAACACCACCGTGGTTGGCACGACAACGATCCCGCCCGCCGGGGGCAACCCGAGCGATCTGGGGCGGGCAGTCATCTTCGTGGCCGACATGTCCATCGACACCACGGATGTCAGCGGAGCGGTCACTCAGGCGAGAGCCATTGTCGAATCCCGCGGCGGGTTCGTGTTTGGCCAAGAACTGGGTGGCCAGAACACAGTGATGTCGCTCAAGGTGCCGGCCGAGTTCTTCCAAGACACGCTCGACCGGTTGAGCGCTCTCGGCGTCGTCCGTAACGCTCGCGTGACCTCGGAGGACGTGACGGAACGTATCGTCGACATCGAGAGCCAGATCACAACTGCGGAAGCGAGCGTCGAGCGGCTCCAGGAACTGCTGAGGGGCGCCGACAGCATCGACACAGTTGCCCGACTCGAGTCGGAGCTGTTGTCGCGCGAGACCACCTTGGAGCGCCTCCGCGGCCGGCTGCGTACCTTGCAGGATCAGGTTGCACTGTCGACCATCGTCGTCACCATCCGCGAGTTCGTTCCCTCTCCCGACCTAAGGGTTGCTATCGCTGTGCACGGTGTTGCCCGTGGTGGCTCCGAGGAATGCTTCACCGATCCGGGGCCGCAACCAGACAAAGACGGCACGTACGTGCTGTGCGTCTCGATCACCAACACCGGCAATCTCGACCTGACGAACATCGAAGTCACCGGGCCACCGGATCTGGCACTCGGCCTACGGCCAACATCCGGCCGCGATCTCGGCGTTCTACCCGTCGGCGAAACCGTGACGCTATGGACGACTGCTGTCGCAGATCAGTCTCTTTTCGAGCGCTTCAACGTGCGGGCAAGCGCAATCGACGACGACGGCCAGTTGCTGAATGAGTCCATTGTCGACAAGGAGCGTGCTCTCGATCTGCCTGTTCGGGAACCTCAGCCCGAGCCCCAGTCGGAACCAGAGGACGGCCTGCCATCACTGCGTGATGCCCTGGACGCCGGATGGACCGTTCTGAAGACCGGTGCAAACGTCCTAGGTGTGGCTGTGGCTTTCCTGCTGCCGCTCCTGTGGATCCCAGCGGTCGCCTTCGGGATCTACTGGTGGCGGCGCCGCCGCAGTGCTCCGTAGCGGCTGCTGATCACGGCTTGACCTCCAGCCGCCGCACGATCTCGTGGTTCAGGTTCGATCTTGGATCGAACACCACTCGCAACCCCCACGGGTCCGCGGCGTCTGCGAAGTTCACGAAGCTGAAGAGACGATCGAAACGACCGTCCTGATCAGTGAATGCCACGTGAACCTGGGTGGCGGTTCGCCCCAAGATCGCCCCGAAGGTTGGTCGGGACATGACGACGTCGGTCTTCGAAGGGTCTTGATCGGTGAGGTAGGTTCGTTGCCCGGCAATGACGCTCTCTATGTCGAGGACGGCTGGATAGGCAACCAATTCGAAGTAGACCTGGCTGCGATCAGGCGTACTCAGGTGAATTCGCAATCTGCCGTCCCCATCGTCGGTGTCGACGATCACATGGCCGGACGCGCCCGCTGCTGGGTGATGCAGCAGAATCCGTGGTGCCAGGAATTCGTTCCGGATCCACTGCGTCTCACTCACGAGCCGAACCTACGCCGAGTTCAGAACCGCCACAAGGCTTGGCCGGCCGATCTCGTTAGCCTCATGCGATCGAAGCGAGTCGGAGGTAACGATGCGGCGGGTGTTCACAGGCGGCTCGGTTGTCGCACCGGATGGGACTTCAACCATTGCCGACGTGCTCATCGACGACGATCGCATCGTCGATGTCGGCTCCGGACTGGATGCAGACGAGTCCATCGACGTCACCGGCAAACACATGCTGCCGGGCCTGTTTGATGTGCACATCCACCTGGGTATGCCCCACATCGACTTCGTGGCACGTGCCCGGCAGGCGCCTGGCCTTATCTACTACCAGGCGATCGCCAGCATGCAGCAGACGCTCGACTGTGGAATCACCACCGTCCGAGACGCCGGAGGGGCCGATCTCGGTATGAAGGAGGCGGTCCAGCGCGGCATCATTGCCGGTCCTCGCATGCACATTGCTATCCGCATGCTGAGCCAGACCGGCGGTCATGGTGATCCGACGCTCATGAGCGGCGGGCACCTGTTCCCTTATGAATGGCCGGGCTTCCCGCGCTCTGTCGTCGACGGTCCTGAAGAGGTGCGCAAAGCGGTTCGGAAGCTGGTTCAGGCTGGCGCAGACGTCCTAAAGGTGGCGACATCCGGGGGAGTGCTCTCGCCCAACGACGATCCCAAACACGCCCACTTCCAGCCAGACGAACTCGAGATGATGCGGGCGGAGACCCAGGCTGCCGGCATATTCATGATGGCTCACGCCCAGGCATACGACGGCGTCAAGAATGCGATCAGGGCGGGCTTTCGGTCCATCGATCACGGTATCTACCTCGACGACGAAGCAATCCAGCTCATGCTCGACATGGGCACGTGGCTCGTGCCCACGCTGCTGGCGCCCCAGGGTGTGGTGAGGGCTGCAGAGGCGGGCGTGCCCATTCCGCCGTCATCGCTTGCAAAAGCGCACGATGTGATCGGCATTCACAAGGAGTCAGTTACCAAGGCCGTCGCGGCTGGAGTCAAGGTTGCGATGGGAACCGACTGCCCCGTCTCACCGCACGGTTCCAACCTCGGCGAGCTCGACCTCATGGTCGGCTGCGGGATGACTCCCGGCCAGGCTTTCTTCGCGGCCACACAGAGCGCCGCAGATTGTATGGGCCTCGGCGACGAGCTCGGCTCAATCGAACCGGGCAAGATCGCCGACCTCGTGATCGTCGACGGCGACCCGCTCGAGTTCGGTTCGCTCAAGAACAACATCGAGCACGTGTGGCAAGCAGGCCATCCGATTCACATCGACCAGGAGGATCACGCGGGCTAGCCGAGGTTTAGCGCTCGGTGGACATCACGAACTGCGCCAGGGCGGTCGGCAGGTTGGCTAGCAGCGTCGGTATGCCGAGCCGCGACAGGCTTTTGAGAGCGAGATCAGCGATTGGGTCGCTCGTCTCGCAGCTGGTAGCGAACTCGACGTTGACGCAGTTGTCAGTCCCGGCCTTGCCGTTGGCAGTGTCCGTGTCAGCCTGACCATCGATATCGTCGTCGCCGGGACCACCGATGAGCAGGTCGTCACCCGTCCAGCCGAAGATCAGATCGGCTCCATCGCCGCCGCGGATCTCGTCGTCGCCCTCTCCACCGTTGAAACCGTCGTTGCCGCTGCTGCCGACTATGACATCGGCCTGCGGGCTGCCCAGGAGGATCTCGAGGCTCGTGAGCGTGTCCGTACCCCAGCCTGTCACTGCGCCGTTGGCGAGGTTGGCATCAATCGGATTGGCCGAGTCCTCGTACGAGACAACGTCCTCGCCGTTGCCTCCGTCGACGACATCGTCTCCCGCTCCGGGGATGATGCCGTCCGGGCCATTGTCTCCGCCGATGTTGTCGTTTCCGGGACCGCCGAGGATTAGGTCTGATCCAGATCCACCGAGAATCTCGTCTAGGCCTCTGCCGCCGACAATCGTGTCGTGGTCACCCCGACCCTCCATGGTGTCGTTGCCGGCGCCCCCGTAGAGCCAGTCTTCGTGCGGGCCTCCGAGAATCGTGTCGTCACCGGCGTCACCCCACACCATCGAGATGCCGCTGAATCCCCCTTCCGGGTTCCAGATCCGAACGAAGTCATCCCCGTCGCCCAGATGCACCTCCGACTCGTACGTCGCAATCACGTGATCATTGCCTGTTCCGGCCATGACAACGGCAATTCGCCTCGTGACGATCGAGTCGTCGCCTGCGCCCAAGTCGACCTCGACGAAGTTTCGACTGTTCCTGAGGTTGTCGTCGAAGTCCGAGCCGACGAACGTCTCGATGTCCTCCAGGATTACGCCGTCGAGAGTTGCCGAATCGAAGCCGTTGCCGGTGACCTGGACTCCCTGCGGCGACGCCGCAACGTTGAATTGATCGATTCCGGATGATCCATCGAATCGTTCATCGCCACTCGGGAGTCCTGGCTCGACGTCACCGGGTACCCAGAGGAACACGTCGTCGCCGTCACCGCCTTCGACATCGTCGAATCCTTCGTCACCGGACAGCACGTCGTCACCATCCTGTCCCTCCAGCAAGTCGTTGCCGGGCCCGCCGGAGAGGTTGTCGTCGCCGGCGCCACCCCAGAATGTGTTGTCGGCGGCGTCGCCGACCATCACATCATTTCCCGGAGTGCCGAAGACCAGTTCGATCGATGAAACCGTGTCGGACCCGCGTCCGGTGGCGCTGCCGGTTTCGAGGTTAATGGAAATCGGTGTCGCTCCCTTGTGCTCGAGCCAATCTCGTCCTGCACCACCGTCGTAAGAATCATCGCCGTCGTTGCCCGTGCCGGTGTGGATGGTGTCGTTGCCGCCTCCACCGTCGACGGAGTCTGCGCCGGGCCCAGGCCAGATCGGGTCGTTGCCTGCGCCGGCCAGGATCGTGTCGTTGCCCCGATCTCCCAGCAGTTTGTCCCGGGCCTTGCCGCCATCGAGAGTGTCGTTGCCGAGGCCGCCGACGATCTCGTCCCGACCGTCACCCCCGACCAGGGTGTCGTTGCCCTTCTGGCCGCGAAGCTCATCGTTGCCATCGCCACCGCATGCAGTGTCTCGCCCGAGTCCGCCTTTGACGACGTCGTGGCCGTCACGGGCGTCGATGACGTCGTTCGCGGCCGTGCCGGTAATCTGGTCGGCTCTGTCAGTGCCGAGGATGGTGACGGCGAGGCCGTTACACGTGACGGCAGCATCAATGCCGACTGAACCATCGACGTTCTCAGTCGTCTGCGACGCCACGACGTTCACTGTCGCGGCCGTCTCTCGCGTTGGTCCGCCATGCCACGTCTCGACGAGATCATCACTGCCGCAGCCGTCATACCGAACCTGGTAGTTGCCTGGTGGCAGCGTGATTGCGAAGGTCCCGTCGGCGTTGGCAGGCGCAGCCCCGGCCGGTCCGGCGCCGTCGAGCCAGGCGGTCGCACAGGCAGCGATGGCTGCGACGCCGTTCGGGTATGTGATGGTCCCAGCAATCGCGGCGACCCCCGACATGAATTCGACCGCGCCGATGTCCACCTTTGCCGTGCCGTCGCCATCGCCATCGACCACCCGCGAACCGCCGAAGAAGTCCTCGGTGAACTGGTTGGCTCCGATTCCGGAGTCGATGGCCGGCGACGTCGGCTTGAGGCCGTATCTGAATAGGCCCGGCTCGGCAGTAGTGAAGCGCGGGTTCGCTGCGATGTTGCTGTTCTGGCCGGCGAGGTCTGGCTCACTCGTGTGCGGCGGGCTATTCCAGATCAGGTTGTTGCGTATCGAAAAGGGATGAGACGCTGCCTGGCTGTCGGTACCTATGCCTTTGAAGTTGTTCGCAACCAGGTTGTTGCGTATGAAAGGGCTGCTGCCCTTCGTGTAGATGATTGCCAGCCCATTGCCGACCAGGGTGTTGTTCAGCACTTTGGTGGTCTCGTCGGTCACCTTGATCCCGTCGCAGAAGGCGTTGCCGACCATGAGGTTGTTGGCGACGGTGGCCAAACCTTCTGCACGGACGAGTTCGCCACACTCGTTGTTCGTGAAGAGGTTGCGTTCTACCAGGCCGTTGTGCTCCAGTTGAACAAGGCTCCGAAACGCGGCGTTGGCATCGACGATGCGGTTGTTACGCACGGTGACGTCGAACGCTAAGCCGCGAATTGCGGTGTCGGTTGCATTGGAGACGGTGAATCCGTCGAGCGTAAAACCATCAGCTCCCTGCAGCGCTGTGATGCGGCCGCTCCCGATCGACAAATCGATCTTGGTCAGATTGGGACCACCCGTCGACACAACCGCAACGTTGGGCGTGCTCAGAAAGAAGCTCTCATAGACGCCGGGCTCGACCAGGATCATGTCGCCGTCGACAGCTGCAGATACGGCGCCCTTGATTGTGGGATAGTCCCCGGGCACGTTGATCACTGCCCTTGCTTGCGCCCCGGCAGGCACCACAACAAGCAACGACGTAGCGAGAAACAGCGCTGCCATCGCTCGTTCCATCGGCCTAAGCGCCACCATGCGCATCCCCCTGTCTAGGTCCCACCACCTGGCGATTGTAACGAGTTATCCACAACCTCGACCAGGCGATTGGCGTTATCGACGGAGAACACCAGCGGTGGTTTGATCTTGATGACGTTGTGATGCGGGCCGTCGATCGACAGCAGAACGCCATGTTCCTTGGCGTACCCGACGACCGAGGCAGCTGTGGCCGGGTCGGGCGTCTTTGAATCGCGATCGCCCACAAACTCGATGCCGAGGAAGAGCCCACTGCCGCGCACATCGCCGATCGACTCGTGGCGGTCCATCAGACGTCGCAGCTCGGCGAGCAGGTAGCTGCCGACCTTGCGTGCGTTTTGCTGGAGCCCTTCTTGCTCGATGGCGTCGAGCACGGCGATTCCGATTGCCGCCGACACGGGGTTGCCACCGAAGGTGTTGAAGTACTCCATGCCGTTGTTGAAGTCGTCTGCTATGTCGGCAGTTGTCGCCACTGCGCCGAGAGGATGACCGTTGCCGATGGGTTTGCCCAGTGTCACGATGTCAGGCTCGAGACCGTGGAGCTCGAAAGCCCAGAAATGAGATCCGACCCGGCCGAATCCGGTCTGCACCTCGTCGGCGATGCAGACGCCGCCACGCTCGCGGACGGCTTCATACGCGGCGTGCAGGTCGCCGGTGTCCGGGATGACCTGGCCACCGCAACCGACGATCGACTCAGCTAGGAGGCCGGCAACCGGCGGACGCTCGTCGAGTAGCCACTCACACACAGCGCGATAGTCCCGGTCGTGGTCCGGGCGATAGGGATCGGAGAGGGGGAGAACGGTCACCCAGTCGGGCTGGCCCAGTCCGCCGGGTCCGTTGAATTTGTACGGGCTCAAGTCGACAAGTGCCGAGGTGTTGCCGTGGTACCCGTGGTCCAGAACAGCCATGCCGCGCCGCTCTGTGGCCGCCATCGCCATACGGAGCGCCAGCTCATTGGCTTCGCTTCCTGAGTTCGTGAAGTACACAACGTCGAGATGATCGGGAAGCTCTTCAAGCAAGCGTTCCGCGTAGGTCACGACGTTGTCGTGGAGGTACCGCGTGTTGGTATTGAGCAGCAGCATCTGATCGGTCGCTGCGGCCACGATGTCCGGATGGCTGTGGCCAACGTGGGCCACATTGTTGACGCAGTCGAGATAGCGCCGCCCCATCGTGTCGTAGAGATACGTGTCCTCACCGCGCACGATGTGAAGGGGGCCCGCTGGTGTGGTGGAGTACGAGAGGCTGAGCGCCCTTCCTATCGCCTGATCCCGCCGATCCAGAATCGTGGTTGCCGGCTCGGGAACTTCGTAACCTGCAGCGGCTACGAGCCGTGCCGCGGCGGCGACCGCATCCACATAGTCGAGCCGCTCCAGCAGCTCCCACGCTTCCTCCTCCGATACGAGGTGGTGGTCGTTGCCGAGGTGACGACGTGATGCCGCCACACAGACCGATATAGCAAGGCGGGCTCGGATCAGGTCATAGATCGCCTCGGCTTCGTCGCGGGTCGCATGAGCGACTTCGACATATCCCGTGACCACATCCTCGGCTATGGCCAAAGGGTCGTCCTTGCCGAGCATCGCATAGGTCGCAGCGATGGCAAGCTCGCCGATGCGCCACGAGTGGCGAGTATCGCCGAAGTCGATGAGTCCGGCGATCTCACCATCGGCGATGAGTACGTTCAGATCGTTGATGTCACCGTGGATGACTTGCGTCGGGAGCTTTTCGAGCAGGGCAGCACGAACGGTCAAATGGTCGAGCACGTCTTCGACGAGAGCACGGTCGCTGCGCAGCATGATGTTGCCGCTCAGCTCGCGGATCGTGGTTTTCGCGCTCGCTAGGTCCCAGTGGTCCTGGTAGTGAAGCGCCGGATGGTCGAACCCCTCGAGCCCGCGGATGACTGTTCCCGCCAGCAAGCCGATGTCTTGGGCCAATTCCTCGGGCCTACCCAAGTCCGCGAAGGGGACGCCATCGACCCACGTCACAATCGTGAGTGTCCGCCCATCCGGAAGGGACACGATGTCTTCGTGACCTATTGGTGGGGCGGGAAATGCGTAGGCCATAGTTGCCGCCGACAGTCGGCTCATCACGAACTGCCTGGCCGCAAGTTTGGCGGCTCCGGTTTCGGGCGGAGATATTCGTACGACATAGGCCGTGCCGTCCGCATCGAGCCGGAAGTTGTCGTCGATTTCGCCCGGCAGCGGGCCGGCTGATCCCACGATGCCGAAGTAGTTGGCGGCTAGCTCTGCTGCCTGTGCTGGCGTTACGTCCGACATGCGGGCAGGCTAGTGGCGAGGAGCCGAGCCGATCTGAGGTGGCAGGTTTCTCTTCTCCGGCAGTCGCCGGTGTGGCGCGGCAGCCATAGGCATTGTTCACGGCCCTCCTAGTCTGAGCCCATGAGCATCGAGGGGACGGACCCCGAGCCCGCAGCCGAGCGCCCGTCTCGCCATCCTTTGGTGGCCGCGATCTTGTCGGCTCTGATTCCCGGCGTCGGCCAGCTATACGCCGGGCGGCGCCGCCGCGGCGTTGTGCTGCTGACCGCCACGGCTCTGCTCATTGCAGCCGCCGTGTTTTGGGTAGCAAACGACCCAATCGCCGTCGCGAAGCTGGCCTTCGAGCCTGCCGTGCTCAAAGGGCTCTTGGTTATCGATGCGTTACTTCTGATGTTCCGGACATGGGCGGCTTGGGATGCGTACCGCAGCATTGCGGCGCCGACCCGACGGCCGGCTCCCGCCGTCGCCGCGCTCGTCGGCACCGCCGGCGCCGTGCTGCTCCTTGTGCCCCACGTGTGGTTCGCCGCTTACGACCTCACTCAGCTGGATTTGATCACGACGGTATTCGCCGGCCCGGCAACCACGACGGCTGATCCGCCGGCGCCGCCGTCGAGCGAGCCCGTCCGACCGAGCACGACGGCGTCGGCGGTCCCTGCGCCGTCGACCACCGAGCCGGCGCCCACGACGACGTCGACAACAACCACCACGAAGGCACCGACCATTTGGGATGGCATCGAGCGAGTGAACATCCTGCTTCTCGGCAGTGACGCCGGCCTCGGTCGCGAGGGTGTGCGCACGGATACGATCATCCTCGCCAGCGTCGATCCTGCCAGCGGCGATACGGTGCTCTTCAGTGTGCCGCGCAACTTCGCCCGCGTGCCGCTGCCCGAGTCGGTCGACATCTGGTCATGCGACTGTTATCCCTCCTTGATCAATGGGCTCTACGGATACGCCGAGCGCAATCCGAGTGCCTTCCCCGGTTCGATTCCGCCCGGGGCAACCGCTATCAAACAGGCAATTGGGGCGATGCTCGGTCTTCCCGTCCACTACTACTCGCTCGTGGCTCTCGACGGATTCGTCGACATCGTCGACGCCCTCGGCGGCGTGACGATCACAGTGACCGAACGGGTATATGACTCCGCCTATCCAATGGAGGGTGGCGGCACCGAAGTCATCGACTTCCAGCCGGGCGTATACAAGTTCGACGGACACGATGCCCTGGCCTACGCCCGGTCCCGCCAGTCGTCAGACGACTACAACCGGATGGGACGGCAGCGTTGTGTCGTCGAAGCCCTTGCCGCCGAAGCCGACCCGGTGGCGTTGCTACGTGGCTTCCCTGCGATTGCGGAGGCCATCAAGCGCAGCGTCGAGACGGACATCCCGCTCGACGCGGTGCCTGACCTGATCGAGCTGGCTGCTGCCGTCGACACAGAAAGGGCATTCTCGGTGGCGTTGCTTCCCCCCACGTACATCTCAGGGCGCGATGCAGAGGGCTTCAACGTGCCGAACGTCGCGTTGATACAGGAGCACGCCCGCATCGCCACGACGCTCCCGGCTATCGAGGCGATGGAGCTTCTCGGTATTGACCCTCTTGCCAACGACTGCGGCCGCTAGGCGTACTGGCGAGGTGGCGGCTCAGACCCCGCGGTAGCGGAACATGCTCACTGCCGTGCGCACCAGTATCCACAGGTCGAGTGAAATCGACATGTGGGCGAGGTAACGCATGTCGTGGGCGGAACGTTCTGCCAGGCCGATGTCATCCCGACCCTCTACCTGGGCGAGCCCTGTGATTCCAGGGCGCACCGCAGCTCTCCGTTGTGCCGCCTCGTCACCGAGCTCATTGGCGATCACGGCTACCTCGTCGGCAAGCAGCGGCCGCGGGCCCACAAGGGACAGATCACCCTTGATGACATTCCATAGATTGGGTAGCTCGTCGAGCGACCAGCGGCGCAAGAAACCACCGACCCGAGTGATTCTCGGATCGTCGTGGATGTGGAGGTCCTCGCGGCGGGCGTTCCCGTTGCCACGTAGTTCATCGAGGTGTCGGTTGAATACAGCCGGGTCGCCGTCGAGAACCATTGTGCGGAACTTCCACAGCCGGAACGGATCGCCGTTGCGCCCCACTCGATATTGGGCGAAGAACACTGGACGGCCCGAACCGACAAGCACCGCAATGGCCACGACCATCATCAACGGTAGGAACACTATGACGAGGATGGAGCCCACGACCAGGTCAAACGACCGTTTGGCGATCTGGTAGCCGGGACGAGCGCCGGTCGTCGAAGCGCGGGGATCCTGCGGCTTCCTCTTGGCCGAAACAGCAAGCGACGACAGTGCCACGACCTCGCCGGCGAGGAAGGCCACGGCCACTCGCAATGCCGGATCTTCGAGCGGCAACAGCAAAGAGATAGCGCCTGCCGCGACGGCAACGAGCCAAGCGTCGGCGAGCCTATGGGTGTCGCCCCTCGCCACGAAGATCTGACCGACGGCGAGAGATCCAGCTGCGACAATCACACCGCTACCCACCAGGCCGGTGAAGGCCGCTGCAGGCCGGAACTCGGTCCCGAACAGGAACCCGATAACCGGGGGCCCGAGCCAAGCCGCAAGACCGTATCCGACGGCCGCGAGCAACACTGTTGCGATTCCTATCCGGCGTGCGAGCAGAGCCAGACGCCTGTGGGCTCCGGCGGCTGCCATCCGGGTCAGTGGGGGCACTATCCGTGCGATGAGGTTGTAACCGAGGCTCAGCGGTGCCCGGGCCACCGAGAAGGTGACGAAGACGATGCTCACGGCTGCCGAGGTGGCTCCCAGCAGCGCGGTCGCAATGGGCCCCGCCAGGAGCATCGCCTGCGATGCAGCCGAAGCCAGCATCAGTCCCGTCATGTAGCGGCCCTCCACGGAGGCAGCGTCCACGATTGGCGAGCCACCGGCGGACGGCTCATCTACGGAAGGCTCAAAGGCACGCCATGCGAGTACCACGAGTGGCCCGAGCGCCAATGCCATGCCAAACCACACGGGCCCGGCGGCAACCGCCACGACGACGCCTGCGACAGCCAATCGGAATACGGCGGCGGCACCGCTCGCCATCCCGTACGAGCGGAAGCGGCGCCTGCCTGCGAGATAACCGCGAGCGAGGACGAAGAGGCCATGTGTGGCAATCGTTGCCACCACGAGCCAAGCAAATGTGCCGTCGCCGTTGAACAGCCGGTTCCGCAGCGTCCATCCGGCGAATCCGACTGCAGCCGCCGTCGCCACGATCACCGACAAAGCGCCGACGGGGACGCCGGGTCGCAAGGGATCGAGGGTGAGTCGACGGATAGTCACTTGCTCGAGCGGAATCAACACCACCACGAAGGCCAGGAAGTGCAGCGTAAGCAACGCTGAAATGGGAGCGAAGCCGTCGGTACCAAGGGAGCGACCGCCGATGACCTCGTAGGCGAGACCGGCGAGACCGGCGAGGATGCTGCCGACGAGGATGTCGAACGTGCCGTCGCGCCGCAATCTCCTGAACAGCGCCATCGGGCCATCGGCCCGTGTTTCAGGGTGTCCCTTGCCAGCCTTGACCGTTCGTCCAGTCACGATGTCCAAATCTAGGCGTTAGCGGCGGGCGACGTGCGTCGTTTGCGGGTGAGTTGCGCCTGGTGCCGGTTGTCTTCTAACCGAAGCGGTACCCAACCGACCGGACCGTCGTGATCCAGGAGCTGCGTTCTTCGCCCAACTTGGCGCGTAGGCGACGCACATGGACATCGACGGTGCGCGAGCCGCCGAAATAGTCATAACCCCACACTTTGGCGAGGAGCTGATCGCGTGACCAAACCCGGCCCGGATTCTCTACGAAGAACCGCAGCAGCTCGTACTCCATGAAGGTCAGATCGCTAGGAGTGCCCGCGATTGTCGCTTGATACGTGGCCAGGTTGAGCTCCAGATCCCGAAACGTCAACACCTCGGCCGATTCGATCTCTTCGGGTACCGACCCGAGCCGGCCGAGACGCACGCGCAGCTCGCTGCGGTCAATTGGCGACAGGATGAAATCACTCATTGCGGTCTCCGCTGCGATATCCGCGGTAAGGGTGCGATCTAGCACGAGGAGCACAGGCAGTTGGGCCTCGTCTTGAATCTTGCCGGCCAGCGCCAACGCGGCACCCAAGTCGTGTCGAGCCTCGACGACTGCCGGGGCCCAACCGCCGTCCGGAACCCGGTTGATCACATCGTCAATATCGTCGACAGGCACCGGTTGATATCCGGCCGCCACCACGGCGTCCAACAAGGCTGGCGAAGGGTCCGGTGGGTAGATCGGCAGCAGCATCAGAGCACTGGCAGGTAGCGCTCGAGCTCGAAGCGAGAAACGTGCTGCTGGTAGCGGTCCCACTCACTGCGCTTGTTGCGTAGGAACCACTCGAAAACGTGGTCCCCAAGCGCGTCTTTCACGAGTGCGCTCTTCTCCATTGCGTCGAGGGCGTCGGCGAGCGTCGTCGGCAGGTGGACCGGCTCGCTTTCGTCGTCGGCGGGGATTTCGTATTCGTTTTCGATGCCGGTGAGCCCAGCCGCCAGGATCAGGCTGAAGGCGAGATACGGGTTACATGCCGGGTCTGGAGCTCTGTACTCGATTCGGGTCGACGCCCACTTGCCCTGTTTGGCCGTTGGCACCCTGAGCACGGCAGATTGATCGTTGCGGCCCCAGCTGGCCCATATCGGAGCGTCGAACCCTGCCACGAGGCGCTTGTACGAGTTCACCCACTGATTGGTGACGGCTGTGATTTCCGCGGCGTGGCGGAGTAGCCCAGCCATGAACTGCATGGCCATGGGGGAGAGGTTGTCCTTGGCACCTTCCGCGTAGAACGCATTGGCGTCGCCATCAAACAGCGACAGATGTAAGTGGAGCCCGCTGCCGTCATGGCCCTCCAGTGGCTTTGGCATGAACGTTGCGTATATGCCGTGCTCCATGGCGACCTCTTTGACTGCGAGGCGGGTGGTGACCAGGTTGTCTGCCATGTTGAGAGCGTCCGTATGGCGCAGGTCGAGCTCGTGTTGACTCGGTGACACCTCGTGGTGGGAGGACTCAACCGGGATCGAAAGCCGCTCGAGCGCCATGATCGTCTCCCGGCGGTACTCCTGAGCAACGTCGAGCGGCGTCAGGTCGAAGTAACCGCCCTGGTCCAAGACGACCGGCTCCGGTGACGCATCCTTGAAGTAGAAGTACTCAACTTCGGGTCCCACGTAGAACGAGAAGCCCATCTCCTGAGCACGCTTCAAGTTGCGCCGCAGCACCGACCGCGGGTCGCCCTCGAATGAAGCTCCGTCCGGTCGCACGATGTCACAAAACATCCGGGCGACGTCGCCGCCGCTGCGCCAGGGGAGGGTCTGGAAGGTTGTCGGGTCGGGCATTGCGAGCATGTCCGACTCCTGATTACGGGAGAAGCCGTCAATCGATGACCCATCGAACTGCATACCCTCTGTCAGGGCCACTTCGAGCTCGGCAGGCGTTATTGCGAACGACTTCAAAGAGCCGAGGATGTCGGTGAACCACAGCCGGATGAACCGGATGCCCCTCTCCTCGACCGTGCTCAATACGTACTGCTGCTGTTTGTTCATGCGAGGCGACATCGTAAGGCAACAATCCGAGCTCGAACAGCCCATGGCCGCAACGAAACAAACTGTTCACATTCCGGCAACCCACGAGAAACCGAGCGCTGGCATCGTGTTTGCAACAGACGACGGGCTTTGTGGTGCCCAAATGAGAACAACTCGAACGAAGGGATTCCCGATGCCATATAGGGCGGAGTACATCTGGATAGATGGGCAGAAGCCCACGGCGAAGATGCGTTCCAAGACCAAGATCATTGCCGACGGTGAAACGCCGCCGATTTGGGGCTTTGACGGCTCGAGCACCGAGCAGGCTCCCGGCGAAAACTCCGACTGCGTGCTCAATCCGGTTCTGATCACTCCGGACCCCACTCGCAGCGAAGGCGACAAGCTGGTCCTGTGTGAGGTGCTCAATGTCGACATGACGGCACACGAGTCCAACACGAGGGCCGCCTGCCTCGAGACCGCCGAGCAGTACGCATCTCACGAGTCCTGGTTCGGCATCGAGCAGGAGTACACCTTCTTCAAGGACGGCCGCCCCCACGGCTGGCCCATTGGCGGCTACCCGGCTCCACAGGGTGGCTACTACTGCGGCGTCGGCGCCGATGAGATCTGGGGCCGCGACGTTGTGGAGGCGCACACGACTGCCTGTATCGATGCCGGTCTGGCCATTAGCGGCACGAACGCCGAAGTCATGATCGGCCAGTGGGAGTTCCAAATCGGCCCCGCCGGTCCTGTCGAATGTGCCGACCAAGTGTGGCTTGCGCGCTGGCTGCTGTATCGGGTAGCAGAAGACTTCGAGATTTCGGCGCACCTCACGCCTAAACCAGTATCCGGCGACTGGAACGGCGCTGGGGCTCACACCAACTTCTCCACCAAGGAGATGCGTGAGTCGTATGACCCAATCGTTGAAGCCTGCGAGGCCCTCGGGAAGAAGCACGATCTTCATATCGAGCACTACGGCGCCGGAATCGACACCCGCCTGACCGGGCTCCACGAAACGGCTCCTTGGACGGAGTACAGCTATGGCGTCTCGGATCGCGGCGCATCGGTTCGTATCCCGTGGCAAGTCGCTCGCGATGGCAAGGGCTATCTCGAGGATCGTCGACCCAACGCCAACATGGACCCATACGTGGTGACTCGGCTCATCACAGACACGGTCTGCTCTGCCCTGGAGGGCTAGGGCAGAAGACCACGAACTCAGAGCGGGCCGCCTGCGGGCGGCCCGCTCAGTTCTTTCAGGTCTTTCGGCCCCTGCGGTGGCGCCCCTGATGCGCCAATATGAGCGCTACGGAGGGGATGCCCGCCATGGTGCAACCAGTGCTCGATGTCGTTGGACTGAAGAAATCCTTCGACGATATCCACGCAGTTCGCGGCGTTTCGTTTCACATCGATCCGGGAGAGACATACGGCTTGCTCGGCCCCAACGGGGCAGGCAAGACGACGACCATTTCGATGGCCAGTGGCCTTCTCGAATCGGACGCCGGCACCGTGAACATCTACGGCGAGCCGATGACAACCAAGACTCTCGATCCTAAAGCCAAGGTCGGCTTGGTACCGCAGGACATCGCCATCTACCCCGATCTCACCGCGCGCGAGAACCTGCGTTTCTTCGGGAAGCTGTACGCCATGAACAAGGAAGCCCTGAAGACACGCGTGGACGAGGTGCTCGAAGTGATCGGCCTGAGCGATCGAGCCGACGACAGGGCCGACGAGTTCTCCGGTGGCATGAAACGCCGGCTCAACATCGGCATCGGCTTGCTCCACGGCCCCCGCCTTCTGATTCTCGATGAGCCCACGGTGGGTGTTGATCCGCAGTCGCGCAATGCCATCCTCGAAAGTGTCGAGCGACTGTCGGATGAGGGCCTCGCCGTGCTGTACACGACCCACTACATGGAGGAGGCCGAACGCCTGTGCGACCGAGTTGGCATCATCGATCAGGGTGAGATCAAGGCGGAAGGCACCCGACGCGAGTTGCTGCGCATGGTTGGCAAAGCCGACAGGGTGCGGATTGCGGTGTCCGGCGGGTCACACAACGTTGCCGAATCTCTTCGGGCATTGCCAGGTGTGACCGATGCGTCTGCGGCCGACGGGATGGTCGAGCTGATCGCAGGCGACGCCGGCGAGGTCCTCGCCGATGTGCTCCGCCTGGTGACCGACGCAGGCGCTTCTGTCATGTCCGTTGCCGTCGATGAACCGGATCTCGAGGCGGTCTTCCTTCACCTGACCGGCAAAGCGTTGCGGGACTGACGGTGTCCGCCGCCGTCACCATTGCGCTCAAGGATCTGTCCCAGCGAGTGCGGGATAGGTCGGTGTTCATCATCGGCATCGTTGCCCCGCTGGCGCTGGCGTTCATCTTCAACGCGATCTTCGGGGGCGGCTTCAGCGATGTCGGGCAGAACATCACGTTGGACATCGGAGTGGTTGACGAAGATGGCGGGCCAATCGGTGGCGCGTTTGGAGATATTCTGCGCGAAATCGAGGCAGACGGCCTGATAGAACTCGTCAGTTACGACGACGAGGAGGCGGGGCGGGCGGCTGCCGAAACCGGCGAAGTGGGCGCCGTGTTCTTGCTCGAGCCGGGCCTCTCAGATGCGATTCTCGCCGGAGCCAACGCCGCCCTCACGGTCGTCGGCAATGTCGATGCTCCAACAACGACCCAGATCGCGTCCTCGATCGCCGAGCAGTTTTCGCTCGGCGTGCGCCGCGGCAACACCGCCGCGGTGGCTGCGCTCATTTCCGGGGCGATTGGGACGAATGATCTCGAAGCAGTGGCCCGCGAAGCCGGTACCGCTCCCTCCGCGCTGACGATTGGGACGGTAGAGGCGGCCACCCGCCAGCTCGATCCGTCGACATACTTCGTGGCGGGGTTGTCGGTGTTCTTCATGTTCTTCATTGCCGGCTTGTCCGTCACGTCGATGCTCGACGAACGGCGCGACGGAACGCTGGGCCGGCTGCTCGCCGCTCCTATCTCGCCCAGCTCAATCGTGGGCGGCAAGTCTCTGACCAGTGTTGTGATTGGCCTGGTTGCGATGGTCATTCTGATCATTGCCTCGACCTTCTTGATGGGCGCCGATTGGGGTTCCCCGGCTGGGGTTGCGCTGCTGGTCGTGGCCGTCGTACTTGCGATCGTGGCCATCATGACGATGGTCGGCGGCTTCGCAAAGACAGCCGAGCAGGCAGGCAACCTGCAGTCGATTGTTGCAGTCACGTTGGCAATGCTCGGAGGCACCTTCGTGCCCATCTCAGGCGAAGGCTTCCTCGCCGACCTCTCTCTCGTCACTCCCAATGCGTGGTTCTTGCGTGGCCTGGGCGATCTGGCGGGAGGCTCAATTGGCGACGTGTTACCCGCATTCCTGGTTCTGATTGGCATCGCTGTTGTCGCCGGCGCCATCGGCTTGACGCTTGTACGCAAGGCGGTGCGGGTGTGAAGGCCGTCGCTATTGCCACCGCCAACCTGCTGCGATTTGTGCGGGATCGCTCGAACATCTTCTTTGTGTTTGTGTTGCCAATCGGCATCGTGTTGCTGATCGGTGCGCAGTTCGGTGGTGACTTCTCGCCAAAGGTGGGAGTCGTCACGGGCGGCACTGAGATCGGGGCGGCCATCCGGGCCGGCTTGAATGCCGAAGCTGATGTGGCCGTGGTCGACTACGCAGTGGAGGCCGAGTTGGTGGCAGCCATTGAGCGCGGCGGCGTGTCCGCCGGGGTTCTGATTCCCGCCAATGCCGATGCCGCACTCGCTGAAGGTGGGGTGGCAGAAGTCGGCTTCATCGCCCGACCCGACGGGTTGGGGCCGCAGTTGGAGACTGTGGTTGCCGAGGTTGTTGCTTCGTCGGCGCAGCATGTAGATGCGGCACGCTTTATCACCGGCCTCGGGGTAGATGCGGCGGCTGCAGCCGATGCCGCAACTGCTGCAATCGGCCAAGTTCCCGACATCGAAGTCTCCGTCGTGACGGCAGGCGACTCGATCTTCCCCGCTTCACTCGGCCAGTTCGATATCGGCGCCTCGACGCAGCTGGTTCTGTTCATGTTTCTCACCGGGCTGGCCGGTTCGGCTGCGGTCATCCAGACTCGCAAGCTCGGCGTGGCGACCCGCATGCTCGGCACCCCCACCTCTGTCGGCACCATCGTCGCCGGAGAGGCGTTGGGTCGGTTCGCCATCGTTCTCACGCAGGGCATCTACATACTGCTGGCAACCGTCCTCTTGTTCCAGGTCAATTGGGGCAACCCTCTCGGCGTCGCCATCGTCATGTTGGCGTTTGCCGCAGTCGGAGCCGGAGCCGCACTGCTCATGGGCACCCTCTTCGCCAACGATCAGCAAGCCGGCGGTGTAGGGGTCGTTGCCGGAATCGGGCTGGCCGCGATCGGAGGCTCGATGCTGCCGCTCGAGCTCTTCCCGGACACTATGCGTCAGATCGCCAACTTCACGCCCCACGCTTGGGCCAATGAGGCGTTCGCAGACCTCGTCCGGCGCGAGGGCACTATTGCAGACGTGTTGCCGGAGGTTGGAGTGCTGATCGCCTTTGCGGTCGGCTTCCTGGTGTTGGCGACGTGGCGAATGCGCCGGGTTCTGACCGTGCGCTAAGCAGCTGGGTCGACGACGGCTTCCCTGACCCTCGTCAGCGCGGTCTTGATGGCGTCTGCCGCAGCCTTGTACTCCTCCAGCGCCTGGAGGCGTGGTTCCGAGCCTTCCGCGTTGACGAGACCATCAATCATGTCTGCGGCCGCCTGGCGCAGCGCGGCGAGCCCGGTGGCAACGTTGTCCCACTGAGTCAGCGCCGGCGGAACTTCGAGCTCAGCGGTGCCGTTCACGACTGTCACCGTTTGTGCCTCGAGTTCTTCCAGAGCGTCGCGGGTGGCCCCGAACTCTTCGTCGCGATTGTCCCAGTCGTCGTTGATCTGTTGGGCAAGCGCAGCCAAGTCGGTCACGTTCCGCTCGAGGACGTCAGCGCTTTCAAGGAAATCGACGACTCCGGGAGCCAGTGTCGTTGTGGTGGTGCTCGGCGCTTCAGTTGTCGAGGTTGTAGCGGTGGTCACGGTCGGCGACGTCGGATTGGCGCTCACGGTCTCCGCCTCTGGCAAAGCATTCACAAACACGTAGGTGAACCCGATCAAGCCGGCGACTACGAGTGGCAGCGCCCAGCGTCCTGGTTTTGGGTCTTCTCGGCTCACGGCCGGAAAGATAGCCCCGATCCGTCCAAATGCCCCATCACCAGAAGCAGTAGCCTGCTGCGCATGGATATTGCAGGGCGCAATGCGCTGGTCACCGGAGGCGCCACCCGGGTTGGAAGAGCACTCACACTCGCCCTGGCCGCAGCGGGTGCCGATGTCTTCGTCCACTACAACTCTTCCGCAGGACCTGCCGAGGAGACCGCGATTGCGGCTGAGTCGCTCGGTCGGCGCGCCGCAACAGGAGCCGCCAATCTGTCCGACCCAACTGCGGCCGGGGAGCTCGTCGCCCAAGCCACGGCCGCGCTGGGACCGATCTCGATCTTGGTGAACAGCGCTTCGGGCTTTCCGGAAGACACGCTGGCAGACGTCACCCTCGACGGTTTCCACTCGGCGCTGAACCTGACACTCGCGTCGCCGATCTTCCTCACCCAGGCTTTCGCTGCGGCGCTCGATAACGACATCGACGGTGCTGTAGTCAACATCACCGACGTCAAGACGCATCGGCCATACAAAGACCACTTCAGCTACATCATCGCCAAGGGCGGGATCGACACATTCACACGGGCTGCAGCCCGTTACCTGGCGCCCCGGATCCGGGTCAATGCGGTAGCCCTCGGCGTGATTCTCCCCCCACCCGGCGAGGACGACTTCTATGCGGAAAAGCTCGCTTCGAAGCTTCCGCTCAAGCGGGTCGGCGGGACCGA
>JAHEJX010000160.1 GCA_024638645.1 Actinomycetes bacterium | reverse complement strand
CATCCGGTTCGTGTGGGCCTACTTCATCTTCGTCGTCATTATTCTGTCGACGGCGTTCTTTCTCTTGCTGTTCAACGCCAACGCCGACGTGGGTTTCGTCGAGTGGGTCTACCGCAGCTCCGATCGGGCCATGGAGCCCTTCCGGGGCATCTTCCCGACGGCGACGGCAGGCCAAGGCTCGATCATCGACTTCTCGATCCTCTTCGCTGTCATCGTCTACGGGATCGTTGCGTCGCTCACCGACGGGCTCATCAACTTCATCGATCGCAAAATCGCTGAGCAGCGCTCCAAAGCGCTGTACGTTTCCCAGGAGGCTGAGCGCCGCCACCAGGTATCGATGCTGGCCGACTCGCACCAAGCAGAGATCGAGCATCAAGCCGCTCGGGAGGCGGCAGCCGCTCAGCTAGCCGTGGAGCAGGCCGCCGCCCAGCAACGGACGGCAGATGCCGCCGAGCGGCTGGCCGCGGAGCAGCGTATGCCTCCATCCGACTGAACCGCCGTGTCGATCACTATCCGCGTCCGTCGATCGACAATGTGGGTCTCAGCTCAGCAACGGCCGCAGCGTCGCTCAAGTCCAACCGTTCTGCACCGCCAGCCAGCCGATGCCATAAGCCACGGCGTTGAGAGCCCAGTGCGGCAGCGAGGACGCAAGGACGTGCCTTCCCCGTATGCGGAGCCAGCAGAACCCGGCCCCGGCGATGCCGGTGATAAGCACCTGACCGGCAACAGCAATGGCTCCGGACTGCCAACCGCTGATGGCATCATCGACAGATGCCGTTTCAAGCGCATCAAGACCAGGAAGAACATGCCAAAGTCCAAAGAGCGTGGAGGCAATCACTACGGCTCGGCGCGGCGTCACCCAGAGCAGCAGCATCCCCAGGACCACCCCCCTGAAGGCCACCTCCTCTGCCAGCGCAGTGGCGATCGGGATCCTCCCGAGGAGTTCGTAGAGCGCTTCGCCGCCCGCAACGTCGGCAAACCGCCCGTCCGCGAACACATCCCGCGCGGCCGGGACGACGGCGACCAGCAGCAACACGCCGGCGACGACTCCGGCCGCGCCAAGACCAACCCGGATGCCTCTCGGAACATCTGCTTTCGCCAGCCCGGCACCCTGAAGTCCGAGGCCGGCACGCCGAGCAATTACGACCACAAGGCCCACAGCGACGGCAGCCACCAGGATCTCGAACCCCTCGGGAGCGGCGCGGTTGGCAACGAGGTTCCAGCCGACCAAGACCGCGAGCACCAGCCACTCGTACGTCGGGCGACGATCCGGGGGCGCCGCCGGAGCCTCCGTCCACCACTGACGCCTTGGGTCGCCGGCCGGTGACGTGCTCACGAGCGGGCTTCTTCCGGCAGAACACAGCCCCGAGCGCAAGACATGGCCACGCAACTGCCCTTTCAATCGGCCGAGCGTGTCACTCTATCGAGGTTCTCGCCATGCTCATTTTCGCCTCTCGGCGAGCGCCAAAGGAGGCCCCGACTGAAGCCCTTCTGCGAACGATCGGCGCTCAAGCCCCCTACCATCGCCACCACCAGCCGAGCCCCCAACCCAAGCTTCTCATGCCTTGTCCCTCGAATCGAAGCCAGCCTTGCTGCTCGAGCATCACGCAGGCTGGTTCCGCGCTGATCTCGTCGCAAGAAGGACGACCATGGCGAGGCCGCCCCGAGGCTGTGGCGACGTCACGGTGTCTTTCCGCAGCCGGGCTCCGCCCCCGCCCCAAGCGCTCCGCTCCCGCTCTCCGGACGAGATTCCCTTGAGGACGCGCCGAGCGAGGATCTCTAGATGAACCGCGCGCGACAGTCCCTTTTGACCACAGCCGAGGTGTTGCGCGCTGCGTATGACGAGTGGTACCGCGATCGGGCCATGCGCCTCGGCGCGTCACTCGCCTACTACGCGCTCTTCGCGGCGGTCCCGCTATTCATCCTCGCAACAGCCATCGCCGGTTCGTTGTTCTCCGAGTCCGAGATCACCGAGTTCGTCACTGAGCAGTTGGAAACAGTCGTCTCTGCCGACATCGTCGCCGCGCTCACCGAGGTTGGAGCCTCGATCGGTGCCTCGAGGACGGTCGGTAACCTGACCATCCTCGGCATCGTGACCGGCCTTTTTGGCGGGTCGGTCATTTTCCTCGCATTTCAGGACACGCTCGGCATCATTTGGGACATCCCGGTCGAGCCCGGCTTGCGCCAATCCTTACAGCGCAAGCTAGTGGCCTTCGCCATCGTGCTCGGTATCAGCTTGGCCCTCGCCGCCGCTCTCGTGTTCCACACAATCGTCGTGCTCCTCGATGCCCTCATTCCGGATATCCTGGATTTGCAGGCGGTTCTCGCCGAACTGGTCATCAGCCTGCTCACCCTCGGCGTCGGGATCGCCGCGCTGGCGGCGTTGTTCCAGCTCCTAGTGCGCAAGCGGCTCGACAGGACCGCAGTGCTCGTGGCGTCGACAGTGGTGATCCTGCTGCTGATCATCGGCAACTTGGCATTGGGCGTCTACTTCGATGTGTTCGGCTCAGCATCGGTCACCGGAGTGCTCGGCAGCATGGTGGTGCTACTGCTTTGGCTGTACTACCAAGCACAGATCGTCGTTGCCGGAGCCGAACTGCTCAAGGTTCTCGACGCCCGCTGGAACCCGGCGACTTCCGTCTAGAAGGCTATTGACCACGACGCTTCAAGGCCCTGCGCCGGCATGGTGATCTTGCGCACGGGGACGCTGACTCCGTGTGAGCGAGTGGCGGTCTGTCCTCCGGAGGCGTTTCAGTTGATGGCCGTGGACAGCTCGCAGTCCCGCAGGACCACCCAGTGCCCTCTCACGCACATTAAGGTCACCCACTCTTCATCATTGAAGGTGAATTCGCCCTGCACTTCCGCAGGGAGCGCACACACAAAGCAGTCGTTCACCCTAACTGTATCGGCTGGCCAGGCCCGGCGGTTAAGTGCGTCACGGACTGTGCCAGGTGGCCCTATTCAATCACCCCGGTTGGGTGGTGCCTCCCGATGCCGGTGAACGCAAGGTTGGGCCTAGAACTGGCATGCGAACGAAAGGAGTCGTTATGGGCCAACTTGTTGTAGTTGCGTTCGATGCGGAGGACACCGCAGACCAAGTCAGGGACAGACTAGAGACCCTCCAGAAGGCCGAATTGGTCGGCCTCGAAGACGTTGTCGTGGTCAAGCGCCACGAGAACGGCAAAGTCAAAGTCAAGCAGGCAATCAACCTCACCGGAGCGGGCGCAGCCAGCGGCAGCTTCTGGGGGATGCTGATTGGTTTTCTATTCATGGCACCCTGGTTGGGAATGGCCATCGGCGCAATGAGCGGCGGCCTCAGCGGCCACTTGTCCGACATCGGAATCGACGACGACTTCATCAAGAGCGTCGCCGCGTCGATTCCCAAGGGCGGATCCGCCATCTTCATGCTGGTAGCCCACGCAACCCCGGAAAAGGCTGTGGCGGCGCTCGAAGACTTCAACGGAACTGTGCTGCACACGAACCTGTCGGGCGAAGACGAAGCGAAGCTGCGTGAGGCGTTCGGCGAGGAGGTTTCGGCCTGATCGAGGCCTGATCGAGGCCTTCGCCGTCCGTTGACGAAGGCCATCGACTTGCCAGCGACGGTGGGGGCGGACCGGCGGGGCGGACCGGCACGGCCGGTCCGCCCCCGTCGCAGTCCGGGCTCGGCCTTGCCCGGCGGAGTCCTCCGGGTCCGGAGACGTACGCCATGGCAGTTTCCCGGCACACTATCGACACGGACGGCGGCCCCATCCATTGATCAACGACCCAGCAAGCCCCTCGCACGGAGGAGAAGAGCCAATGGCCCCGAGTGGTGACGACGTCCAAGCTATCGAGACCCGCGTGGCAGATCTCGAACGCGAGCTTGGCTCCTTGAAGGCTGTACTCAGCGCCACCGAACGTCTCGCCGAGGCGAGCGAAGCCGGCAAGGAGCGGTTTCGCCGAGTGTCTCAGGGCGCGGTCGCACTGGCGACGCTCCTCCTCCTACTAATCGTGGGCCTGGCGAGCCGGAAGTTGAAACGGTAGCGCCTCATCGTGCTGGAGGAAATGTGCCGCGGAACCTAGGAATCGTGCAAGAGGCGATGGTGTCCATCTATGACGACACCCTCACTGCGCGCCAGGCCCTTGACGCCGTGCAGGGACTCGATGACGTCGATCTCACAGACGCGGCTACGGTCCTCCACCGCTCCACCGGCGACATCGAGATCAAGGACCTTGCCGAAATGAGCGTTCCTGAGATGGCGTTCGCAGGTGGCGTGGCGGGGCTGGCTTTGGGTGTGCTCTTTCCCGGCAGCAGGCTTGCGTGGATCGCCGGGTCGGCCGCCTGGGGGGCATTGGTGGAGAAGCTAGTCGACGACGGCATTCACAGTGACCCCCTTCGAGATCTGGGCGAACATCTCGCACCGGGGATGGGGGCGCTCGTGACGGTCGGACTCCCGTCTGCCAATGACAGGGTTGCTACCTCCACCCCGACCCCGTCGCACCGGATCAGGCGAAACCTGCCGGACAAGGCGCTGGAGGCGATCAGGTCGGAGGACTTCGGCAAACTGCCTCGCTTCGAGATATCCGAGTGACGACTCACGCCTCTTCCCCAGCCACCGGGAGACGCAAGCGAGCCGAGACATCCGATACTGAGTTGGGCATCGGCAGTGGCAAATCCGCGATGGGTTCGGAGGGCTTCTATCCCGACGAGAAACCAGAGCCCCCGGGAAACCAGTACGCCGCATAGCTGAGCGGTCGCGACAACCCGACGGAGCCTGGTTCCGTTACGCCCCCTGCTCCGAGGTCAAGGGGCGGGGAAGCGAGGAAGAACCAGTCGCCGGATCCTGTGGACCGCGTCTTCATCGCACGCTGGCGTTCCACCGTCGCCTCCGCGCCTCCGCCCGCGGAGGTTTAGGCGAGAACCCGAGCTAGGCGAGGACCTTGGCCTTCTGCGCCGCGAACTCCTGCTCCGAGATCACACCAGAATCCCGCAGGTCAACCAACAACGACAACTCACCGGCACCCGACGCCGACGTCCCCGCCGCCTGCC
>JAHEJX010000063.1 GCA_024638645.1 Actinomycetes bacterium | reverse complement strand
CTCGACGGAACTGGCCGTTTCGCTGACGCCACCGGCGGAGGCGACATGACCGCGTACATCGTCTTCGAGGGATTCGACGATCTCGAGTGGGCGGCTAGCTGGTACTGGAAGGGCCGCATCGGATACTGAGTCGAAGGGTGGGTGCGTGCGCGCCGCACCCACCAAAGTATCCAATCTCTCGGCTCCCAACTCGAGAGCGTTGAGTATTCGATCAATGTCAGTTGGGAGGAGTTCCTGGATTACGTACATCGACGGTTACGACCCGTTGGTGGCGTCGACCACCTGACGTCTTCTACACAACGAAGATCGGAATAGCTGCGTCCCAAGCGCACATCGGGTGAATCGCGATAACGACATTGGCCGAGATCCCGTCACTGGAAAGCGAGTGCGCAAGTGGCACTCGGGGTCGCTTAGGGTCGCCGAGCTGTGGCGCTCCCCCGCCGCCAAGGCCGCTTGCCTTTTCGCTCCGGCGCCCGACGTCGTTTTCCGAACCAGGCGGGAAGCCGAGGAAGAAGGGTTGCAATTGGGTCGCAATCGCCGCTGCTCGAGCATGCGCCGCTAAACCAAACAAAGACGAAACCCCCACACATCATGGGCTTCAATGGCACGCCTGGAGGGACTCGCTCCTGTCCGGCAGGACAGGCCCCATCCTTCTGATCCGTAGTCAGAAAGCCCCCGTGATGTCTGGTCTCATCCAGCAGCGTTTAGTGGTCCTGAGTAGGCGATTCGCCGAACTGTCGTGCCATCCAGCGCCACCGGGTGATGTCTACTGGTTTGGATTTGGGTTGCAATCGGGTTTCAGTTCGGGGCTGAGGATTCCGGATCGGGACGCCTCACTGTGAGCATCGACCCCGGACAACTGATACGGGAACTCGGCGGTCCAAGCGATGCTTGAGACAAGAAGTCATGGGCCTAGGCGGCAAATGGTGTAGTCGCAGACGTCCAAGGGCAGTGAGGTCTATCGGCTGTCCACTTCGGAGGAGCGATGGATCTGCCAGACTCCTGAACGGCTCACGTCGAAGGGAGTGACATGCCGGTCTATCTCGATCGCCATGAGAATCTCGGCGGTATTAGCCCACTTGAGGTGGCCACGGCGCATATGCGCGATCTTGCGATTCAGGATCAGTACGGCGTGCGGTTCCTCACCTATTGGTTCGACCACGATAAGCAGAAGTCGTGGTGTTTGGTCGATGCCCCGAGTGCCGAGGCAGCCGCCAAGGTTCACGCTGAAGCTCACGGCATGTTGCCCGATCGCGTGATCCTGGCCGATCCCGAGATCGTGCATAGGTATCTCGGCGACGATCCTGTAGATGAGCCTCCTGCGTGGAACCCTGACGGCGTCAACGACACGCCGCTGCGCACGATTCTGTTCACCGACATAGTCGGCTCGACCGATACCGCTAACCGCCTAGGTGACGATGTGGCAATGGCCATGGTTCGGAACCACAACGAGATCGTCCGTAGCCAGCTCGCAGCATTTGGGGGTCGAGAGGTGAAACACACAGGCGATGGCATCATGGCCTCGTTCGATTCAGTGACTCGGGCAATCGATTGCTCGATCGCGATCCAAATGGAGATGCGGCGGCGGAACCTCGACCCCAAGGTCCAAAACGTGGTCGTTCGCATAGGACTTGCGGCGGGCGAGCCAATATCCGAGGACGCCGATCTGTTTGGGACAGCCGTCAATCTCGCCGCGCGAATATGTGGTGCCGCTGAACCCGGGTCGGTCTACGTTTCAAACGTGGTCAGAGAACTGTCGATCGGCAAGAAATACGAATTCGACGACGTTGCCGAGCTGACTCTCAAGGGCTTCCCAGACCCGATCGCAGTGGCAAGAGTCGCTATGAAGGGCACTGGCGCATGACCAGGGGTCCAGAGGCTCGACAATAGGGTCTGCCGGGTGATGGAGGATTGATGGCCGGGACGTCGGCAGAACCCGCGGCGGGTGCCAAGCACCCTCTTCCGATCGTGCTCTTGTCGGCTGCAGTCTTCCTGGCTGCATCGTGCGCGCCGGCGCCCCAGGTAGGTGAGAGCGCGGTGACGACCGCGGCGGCCGTGGGACCACAATCCACCACCACCCCAAGCGCCACGAGCACTCCGGCGAACGAGACCGAGGCGTCGTCTACTCAATTCCCGATGATGGAGGGCACCAACGGTCACCGCGTCGATGCCCTCTACACCGTAGGCAACCCCGTAGCCGGGTATCTGCCCGTGGGCGTACCCGACGGGATCGGCGCATACGAGCTTGACTCGAGCACCGTGCGGTTGCTGGTCAGTCACGAACTGGACGCCGATGCGGGGTACGTATACGAGCTCAGCAACGGCACGCAACTCACCGGTTCCCGGATCAGCTTCTTCGATGTCGACAAGGCAACACGGGAGGTCGTTGCCGCCGGCTCGGCAATCGACGCTGTGTATGACCGCAGCGGAACGCTTGTCACGGAGGCCGACCAGATCAACGAAGCAGGGCACGAGAGTGCTGGATTCTCGGACTTCTGTTCGGCGCAGTTTGTCCCACCCGGAGGCGGGTTTTCCTTTATCGACCCGATCTATTTCGCCAACGAAGAAATTGGGAACCTCAGGCATCCTCATGGCGGCACCGTGTGGGCCCTCGATGTGCAGAGTCGAGAGCTCTGGGGGCTTCCTGACGTCGGCCGCGGGGTCTGGGAGAACGTGACGCCGCTGGATACCGGCGATCCAAACACGGTCGCGCTGCTGTTGGGCGAAGATAGGATTCCCGCTCCAATGTATCTCTGGATCGGCGTGCTCCATCCCGAGGCGACCAGACCCAGTGATTTCGTGCGGAGGAATGGCCTCCAAGACGGCACGCTATATGCCTGGATCCCCGATGATCCGAGCGTAAGGACATCGAATCATTTCAAGGGCAGCGGGACGATCCAATCCGGTACATTCACCCCGATCGCGACTCGGGTTCCGGCCCAAGCAGCACAGCCTGGCCACGATTCCGCCGGATATCGGGATGCGGACTCGCTAAGGGACGATGCTTTCACTCGAGGCGCCTTTCGTTTCGCCCGACCCGAAGACGTCGCCACCAACCCGGCTGATGGCACAATCACCGCGTTTGCGGTAACCGGCGCCTACCCCGACGCCGATGATTGGGGTGCCGTCTATGTCGTCGATGTCGATTTCACGCCTGCCGCAGGCCCTACGGCGGTCGTGACAATCCTCCACGACAGCAACGACTTCGGTGACGCCGGAATCCGAAACCCGGACAACCTCGACTGGGCCGACAACGGTCTCATCTATGTCCAAGAGGATCGCGTACACGCCGATTTCGGGACGGTGAGCGATCGCGATGCGTCAATAGTCGAGCTTGACCCAACGAGCGGTGCATTCACCGTTATCGCCGAAATGGTCCAGAGCTCCCGGTTCCCCCATCGTCTCGGGCAATGGGAATCATCGGGCGTCCTCGACGTTGCTCACCTTTTCGACGTTGCTGATGGGGAGATCCTCCTCGTGGCCAGTGTCCAGGCCCATGGGCTGACGAGCGGGGACATCGCCGCGAACCAACTCGTAGAGGGCGGCCAACTGATCTGGGTGACACGCGACTAAACGATCTATGTCATGTGTCTGAAGTTGGCTCTCAGTCGTGTGGAATCACAAGTCCGAATGCGCTTCGGTGAAATGACCGACTATTGATCCGACCGTTGCAGCTCAAAACGGCTGCCCGCTGACCCGGCCGAAGCTGTCCATTGGCTCCAGGACTGGTTGCCGTCGGCGCTCGACCCATCTGGCGTGCCGTAGATCACAGCGGCTCTGCCGAATCCGCCCTCATGCGGTACACCTATGGGGAGGTCGTCCACACCGCTGCCGTCGAAGTCCCCAGTCCCGATCGACTCCCCGAAGCCTTCGCCTGCCTCGTTCCGGTTCTTGACGCCCTTCCTGTTTTGGTGCCAGACCTCGTCGCCCGCCGCACTGAGTCCTGTTGCACTCCCGTAGATGATATGGACGGAGTCCTGCGCCGTTCGCTCCCCCACGGACGCCGATTGCCAGATCGTCATAAGCGCCGTTGTTGAACCGGCCTGTCGTCAGCGACCATCCAAAGAGGGCATTGGTTTCGGCGATGCCCTTGATTCCGGGGGTGTCGCGATGCCAGATCTGGTTGCCGGCCCTAGTCAACCCATTCACGGTTCCCCTCAGGACCTGTACTGAACCGGCGCTCCAATGTTCGCCGAGGTGGTCGTCCACACCGATCGCGAGGTCGCCATAACCGTCCCCATCGAAGTCGCCCGCAGTCAGATGCCGCCCGAACTGAATACCCGCCGAACCTTCAATCCCCGGTTGCATGCGGTGGAATCGCTGATCACCGGCTGCCGTGGGATCCCGAGTAAAACGCATCGGCGCTGCAATCGCGTTGCAGTATGGGTAGTCGTATACGGCGCCACATGCGCCACTCTCGCTCACTGGGTGAACTGCTCTTTCGCAACGCCGATTTGCCGATCAGCGTTATGCCTGGGCCAAAGCATGGGTTTACTGCTTGTGACTACTGGTGAATGGCGATTCTCCTGTCACATCCGAATCAAGCAGAACGAACAGACGCCCGTCGGGTCTCACGTGACTCGACGGGCGCCTTGTCGCTAGCGACGGCTCAGCTCGTCTTGATCCGAGCACGGCCGTATTCGGCTGGGAAGTCGGGTACACCCAGGCCGAACCCTCCTATCTGGACGAGATAAGTGGTTCCAGCTGTGGTGTCAATCGTTGCCGCAGCCTGCAATGTGAAGCCACTTTCGTCGCCTACGTCATCGTTGCATGCGAGCTGGTTGAGATCCGTGTCGTAGATGCCGAGCACCGTGTCGTAATTGCTCCCTGCAGTGTCGATGGTGACAGGACCACCCGTCCCCTCAAACGTGTACCACAGGGTTTTGCCCAACGGGACCGAGAACTCGAACTCCTCACCGTCTTCGCTGAAGCTGACTACACATTCCGCTTCGGCGAAGTCGCCTGCCGCCTTCGTCTGTGCGTTGGTCGTGCGGCGATCGTCCAAGCTGACGGCACCACCAGGCAAGTCGTTGGCCGGTGTCTTTCCGCTCGGCTTGGGTCCATTGGGATCGGTGAAGCGGAGCTTCTCGTTGAACGCCTGTGAGAAGCAGTCGACCATCTCGTATGAGTCGCCATTCACGTCGACGGTGCCGACTACCTCGTAGCTGGTCTCCACGAACTTGACTCGAACATTCTGAGCGGTGACGTCGGCTATGAACGTTCCGTCCTCGGTGAGTGCACCGCTGATCACAGCCTCCCCGGCCGGCATACCGGCAGCGAAATCGATCAACTGGATCACACCACTCGCCTCTGAGTCATTCAGCGTGAAGTCCTCGGTGAAGCCACCGAGCTCCGCACCGTCGGGTGCCACTATGAACAGGTCTGCGAACGTATCGTTGTCTGTGGTATCAGCGAACAAGAAGCCGAATCCGGCTTCCGGCCCCTCGAGGAAGCACTCGAGGAACTGACCCGAGGACCGCCCAACGAAAGCGTTCGGGTTCGTCATTGTGGTCTCGGTCTCGAACACATCGCCGAAACACTGGCCGAGATCGAAGTCAAAGAAGCCGTCGAGCACTGCAGAGCCTGCCGCCTCCGCCGGTTGGAACGTGATGCGCTCGTGGACCCAAACGTTGCCATCACGGAAACGATCTTCAGACGTTTCCGGTTCACCGACTGGGGTCAGCGTTGCGCTGATGGTTGCAATCCCCACCGGCTCCGGTGGGCCACCCGCCTCGAGCTCCATTTCCACTTCTGCACTCAGAGTCGTCCCGTCGAAATCGAACTCTTCTGTGGAACCGAAGATGAACTGGCCGCCGGCAAAGTCATCGAAGAAGACATCGACGAAGCGGAAAACATCACCGTCCTCCGCGAACTCGCCAACGAAGACACCAAAAAAGGCATCATCCAGTTCACAGTTGATGCTGGCGCCCATCTCGACTGTCGTCGACGGCGGATCGGCTCCAGCCACACCGGGCAGGCCGACGACCGCCAGCACCACCGCAGCAAGCGTCGCAGCGCAACGCAAGACTCGGCTCCTTGAACGTCCAGCAGTTGCCCCCTTCATAACATTCCTCCTCGTAGCTGCGGACTCCCGCATATCGAAGCCTACGCATCGACCGACAGATGTGTTCCCCTCTCTGGCAGCGGATCAACAGTGGTGCGAACCAACAACGAGGATGTGGCTCGGGATCGGGGCGAGCTCGACCATGGCTCCACGACCAGATCGCGATGGCGCGAGCATCTCCTCCCCCGTCTGGCTCGCAGAGCCAGCAGTGCGCGCCGTTGCGGTTGACGTTTGGGCGACAATGAGCAGAACGATGACTACCGAAAATGCTGGTGACGGACCGACCCTCGACTCCGTACGCACCGATCAAGTGAGAGCGGAGTTGCGTTCCGAGATCGTGCGGCTCTGTATCGGCGCGCACGCAGAGCAAGACTTTGAGAACCTCTTCTCTTACCTACCCCCCGACGGTCTTCATTTCCTTGCCCACGACAGAGACCGACTGGTGGGTCATGCCGTGTCAACAACGAGATGGCTCCAACCCGGTGCTCTGCCTCTTCTGCGGACCGCATATGTAGACGCCGTCGCGACGCGGCCTGAGTATCAAGGCCGTGGAGTCGGCAGCGCAGTCATGCGCTACCTGGCAGAGGCGATAGCTGACTATGAGATCGCCTGCCTCGAAACCGATCGTCAGGCGTTCTATGAGCGACTCGGCTGGGAGGAATGGATTGGTCCACTTGCGGGTCGGTCCGAAGGAGGGTTGATTCCAACACCAGATCAACGAGGAATCATGATTCTCCGGTTACCGACCACTCCGCGACTCGACCTGAAGGAGCAACTGACCATCGAAGTCAGTCCGCTGAGAATCTGGTGATCTCCTCTTCAGGGTGCCCCACAACTCATCGACGAATTCAGGGAGTGACCAAGATGTCAGCTCCCAGCCACGTACCCGTCGCAGTTTGTCCGCACAGCAAGAGGTGCGTCCCCGGCTCGAGTGACGTGATTCGTGACCTCGGTTCACCACCGGTGGGCACGCTGAGGGAGAGCCAAACGGGACTGCTCCATGAGGGCGCCCCTGCGAAAGGATCTGTTTCGATGTATGCGAGTGCGTCGGTGATGGAGCGGTCGTCATCGAGCCTGAGAGTGTTGGCCCAACGAGTCTCGGGACTCACGTTTCGGTAAATGATCTCGACATCGCCGGCCGGCAGCATTCTGGGGCCCTCGTACAGGCAACTGTCTCCGTCGATCGTGAGCTGGAGTATGCGATCCCCGCCTGCTGCGAGCTCGTTGGGATCAGTGGCGATCAGGCTTATCGAGGCAACTACGACGATGATGAGAGCTGCTGTGGCGGCGGCTACCAGCAGACCGTGGCGAGTCTGAGACCTCTCTGCGAGCACCGCGCGGGTACCGACGTCACCGAAGTGGGCAGCCGGCGGCATAACCTCCGGGTCTTCGGACAGCCGGCTCGGATCCGGTACAGGATTTACCTGCTCGAGCCTTACGAGTAGCGAGTCCCGCTCTGTCACTTCTCTCTCCTCTTAGGCGGATGAGCCCTTTCGAGCCGTTCAAGACTCGTGGCGAGGCGCTTGCGCGCCCTAGATATCCGCTGACCCGCGGCGGCATCGCTGATGCCCAGGAGACCACCAATCGCCTCGTGTGAGAGCTTCTCCCACGTAGCGAGCTTGAGGATCTCCGAATCCGACGGCGACAGAAGCTCTAGAGCGTTTAGAAGCATCTGGTCCTCAGCAGATCTCACGACCTGGAGTTCGGGGGTTACGGGCGATGGCGTTGCGACACCTGAAAGCTTCTGCTTGAGCTTCATGGTTCGGCGCCAACTGCGCCGGTGGTTCGACAGGGTCTTGTGAGCCGCGCCATAGAGCCATCTGACCGCATCGTCGCCGTGCGGGATCTGGTCGAGCCGACGCCATGCCACGGTGAACACGTTCGCAGCGGCGTCTTCAGCATCGGCTCGTGGGATACGTCGCAGGAAATAGGCGAGGATTTCGGCGTGATGCCTTTGGTACAGATCGTCAAACCTGCTCTCACTCCGCATCGTGACTTCGGTCATGGGCGGCTCACCCTCGACAGCACTCTTCAGACTATTCCTGTCCGGCTCGCTCGTGTCTTGACACCTCAAACTTTCCTTGTCAGGACTCGCCACGAACGGACAGGGAAGGGACACACCCGCGCAAAGTATCTGGAGGGCGTATGTCTGAATCGAAAAGTCACTCGTGGCGACCGACACTCACGTCAATGAGAGCTCTTGGACTCGCCGTGGCGATCGTCGCATCCGCGTGCGGCGGCTCAAGGGAGCCAATGACGACCGACACGGCAACCGTATCTCCACCCATCGCCGAGGCGACACCGGCGACTCAGGCATCCACGACGACCGCCCCGCCGGCATCGGTCACTAGTACGCCGTCTACTTCGGCGGCTCCTGCCCTGACAAAGACCGTAGGCCTGGAATACGCCACCCACCACACGATGAGCGCGGGCATTGAGCTCGCCATGCACCGTGCGCTCGACGTATACGCCCCCATCGAATCGGCCGGATGGCCCGTGGTCGTCGTAGTGCACGGACTCGGAGGAGTCAGAGGCGAGTTTGCACGGCTTGCTGAGGTCATCGCTACAGAAGGAGCAGTCGTATTCAACATCTCCACGGTGTTCTCCGTCCCTCCGATCGACGGAATCGACGACATATCGTGCGCAATACGGTTCGCCCGCGCGACTGCCCCCGGCTACGGAGGCGACCCCACCTCCATCACCCTCGTTGGCTACTCCAGCGGGGCGGCCAAGGGCTCGATCGTTGCGATGGACGGAGACGCCTACGGAGGAGACTGCGCCATCAGCGACGGCTCGGCGCTGCCCACAGCATTCGTCGGATACGAAGGGCCCTTCGACTACGCAACTCAACTCTATGGCACCTTCTACGTTCCCGAGCTGAAGGACGAAGACCCGCTGATGTGGGAGGCCGTTGACCCGTATTCGCACATTGGCGGCAACCGTGACCTGATCGTTCGGCTGATACACGGTCGCGACGAAGACCGTTCGACATACGACGTGCGACCCGAAGTCTCGACGGAGTTCCATGAAGCGCTCGCTGCGGCCGGGTACGACGCCGAAGTGATCTACCTGGAGGGCGCCACCCACAGCTCGCTACGACCGGGAACAGAAGCGTTCGACGTTACGGTTCAGTTGGTGCTCGAGGTGGCAGGCATACCGAACCGGTGACGCCCGCACGCGCAGGCGACTCGGCGGAACCATATCGGCCTACGTCGGCACGCCCGGAGAGACTCGCTCCTGTCCGGCAGGACAGGCCCCATCCTTCTGATCCGTAGTCAGATAGTCGCCGTGAGGTCTGGTGCCGTTGAGTGCCGTTTAGTGGTCCTGAGTAGGCGTTTCGCGAAACCGTCGTGCCGTCCAGTGCCCTGAGTGATGCCGTGTTGTCTGGATTCGGGTTGCAGGTGCGGTTGTTGCACCAGATACGCAGATTCACGACACCGTCGCGCGGCTACGTCGCTGGCGACGGGCGCCGAACTTCTGATCCGTCGTGCCGCCTAGTACCGCTGAGCGATGTCCTGTTACCTAGGGTCGGGTTGCGTTCGGGCTGCAATTCGCGGCTTTCGAAACGCCGCCATTGGTGCCGATGTGAGCGTTCGGTGCAGGCCTGGTCGTAGTGGAAGCACTCCCTGCGTCCAACCCGGTGACCAATACAACAGGCCGGCTAGATTGGCGCATGGTAGGAGGCCAAAATGCCAAAACGACTGCTGCTCATCCTGGCGTTCGTCCTGATGGTTGCTGCCTGCGGTGGCAACGAAGGCGCTGCCCCCGATGCCACAGCGGTCGTGCCGGCAGGCTCGACCTTGGTGACCAGCGAAGACGGCAGAGTGAGGGTCATTGTCCCCGAGGGAGCGACCGAAGCCGCCGCAGACATTTCTATCAGCCGGGTCGAGGAGGCGGACGCACCTGAGATGTTTGCCCCCGAGCTCGTCGGAAGCGTATATGAGCTGCTCCCGGCCGGGACTCAGTTTTCTGCGCCCGCTTTGGTCGAGATCCGCATCCCGCGCTCAACCTTCGGTGATCTCCCGGACGTACCTCTTCTTGTTTCGGCGCTCGTTTCGGGCGGCGAGATTGAAGTTCCTTCGACCCAGGCGGTGCGGATAGAAGGGGAAGATGTCCTCCATGTCTCATCGATCAGCCACTTCTCCCGTGTAGCGATCTACCACGGTCGACTATCGATCGGGTTAGAGCCTCAGCAGAGCATTAGCGACGTCGATGAGACTTTCCATGTCTCGAGAGCATTTCGGAATCGAGAAGGCATAATTACTGATAGCTCCGACGAAGAGGTGTTCCGGACTATTTGGCTGGCCGACGGTCCCGTGGTCGAGGCAATCGCAGACGGCGGAAGGGACAACCACAAATGCCTGACCGAGGGAACGGCCACGATCAAAGCGACAGTGGAAGTCGGCAACTACATGTGGCGCAACGACAACGTACTCAGCAGGCAATTCCTGAGCTTCCTTGTATTCATGGGCGCCCCCGGGGCTGTCAATGCCGGCATTGACTACAAGCTAACTCTTGACGCTTCCGCAACGTGCGGCGCGGCCACGTCAGGCGGTAGCGACACGACGGCTGGAGCGGCGGCGCCGCTATGCGAGGACTTCAACAGCAGTATCAACGTTGGTTCGATCGGCGAGGTCGGCCGCGCCGCCGAGGGAACTGGTCTCATCCCGGATGACGTGGGGTCTCGTACTGTCGGCCTAGAGCTCCGCAGAATGATGGAAGTGACCGGTGAGGTCTGCCAGGCGGATCTGTTGGCCCTGACCGAGAGCGGAGCACTCACTCCCGAGCTGGAAGCTGCTATCAAGCTGGCCGTGGAACGAGTGCGCGAAGCCGGTTGAACTGCGAACTCGACCCATGGCTGGCTCTTTTCAGGAAGCTATCAGGAATGAACGGCGGAGCGTCGGAGTCGGTTTGGAAGATCCGGCAGAGAGAGCCTCAGCACGCCCGTCATCCAACGCCATGGACTGGGCGAGCAGACGGCCTTTGAAGTTGAAGCAGCTCTCATTGATGCGCAAGGACCCCCCTTTTGGGCTCACAGACGTCAACGTGCGCTCACGACCGAACGACGAAACCCCCGCTTGCGCAGGGGTTTCCGTGGCACGCCCGGAGAGACTCGAACCTGCGGCTTGCGGCAGGCCCCATCCTTCTGATCCGTAGCCAGACAGTTCCCGTCACATCTGGTGGCGTCCAGTCCGTTTAGTACGCCTGAGTAGGCGATTTGCGGAGCCGTCGTGTCATCCGGTCCATTTGATCACGTCTAGTGGCCTGGAGATGGGTTGCAGTTCGATTGCAGTTGCAGGACCCGAATCATCTCGGTCGCCGAGTAACGACGCACCGAGCTCATGGGGATGAGATGCCCAGGTATTGGGTGATTGGGAAACCAAGTGAAGCCTCGAATTGTTCGTACGCCGCCGGGTTGACGTTGTCGCCACGAGGCGTTGGATCGAACCGAGGGGAATCTTGGGTTTCTTCTCACTCGAGGATGGCAATCCCGGGGCGTTATTCCACCATGCAACCCGGAACGAACCAATCCCCCAGCTCCACTTCACAGCGTGTCACGACCCCAAGTGTTCCAGCGGCGAAACCCACGCCCTCGGCATCGCGGCCGATGAATGGCACTACCGAGCGGTAGACGTGATCACCTCCCCCGGAACCGCACCCCGAGTCGTGTACGCAGCCAACGGGGCACTTCACCTGTACACGTGTACCGAATGCACAGGCTCCTAAGGCACGCCGAACATAACCGGCACAGCTTCGATGCTTCGAGCTGCAGTTAACCGTTCTGCCGCATCGCGGGTGATCGCGTTTGCGGATTGATTCATATTGGTTGGACTCAGCAGGGTAACTTGCACCCGGCGATGTGCCGATCTCGCGCACTTGCTGGGATGGGCGTTATCGCCCGAGCTTCAGTGATCGGCGGAGCATGTTCTGGTTGACTGGTGCCGTGACCTCTTCCTTCGAGTCCTGGGAGTTCAACCCCGCCTTCCGCATCGTGCCCGAACCTGAGTTTCCGGGAAGTGGGACGTGGAGCAACCCCCTCTTCTGCTTCGATCGGTCGGGTGCACTCGCACCGGACCCGATCACACGCTGGGGAACGCCGGTGACGATCGAAGTCCATCCGATGGGCGCGCAGCCGTGGGTCGGTAGCTTCGCCTCTGGCGATCTTGGCGGAGTATCTGCACTGTCAGCCGCTCCATCTCCTCGACACCTGGTTGCGGTTGTCGATGGGCTCGCCTACCTCGTTGATACTGCTGATCCACGCGACGGAGCGACCATTCTCAGCGACATGGTGCGCCAAGTCGCGCCAGTCGAGACCGACCTCCTGCTTCTTGCAACGACGCTCGACATTGTCGCGCTCGGCTCCGAAGGACCGGTCTGGCAAACCAAGCGACTCGTTGTTGACGACCTCCGAATTGAGGGCGCGTCGAAGGACCGCATCGTTGCTACTGGCGACATGCTTGATGTCGATCGTCCGGAGATCGTTCTCGACCCGCGAACCGGGGAACAAACACACGGGTTGCGTCTCGACTCGTTCTGGCCGCCTGACGCAACGTAGGTGCGCGGCCCGCCCATATCGCTCACCGCCTAGAGCAATATCGAGCGCCTAATAGCGAGAAATATCCGGCTGGGAGGGATGATGTTGGCTGTGTGGCACGCACCGGTCGGGCGGTGCGGCACCGGTTGAGCTGTTAGCTACAGCTCGGTTGGGTCACGTCCCGCCGTGCCGGTGGTGCATGCCACCCCTTTGCCCTGAAGCGAGTGAAAGGGGCGGCTGATGTCGATGGTACGGGTCGTGGTCGGTGGGGTGGACACCCATGCTGATGTGCACGTTGTAGCGGCGATCGATGGCAACGGTGGCGTGTTGGGAATTGAAGCCTTTCCTGCCGATGCCGCCGGCTACTGGGACTTGCTGCACTGGCTGGTGAACTTCGGGGAGGTGTCGCTAGTCGGTGTGGAGGGCACTGGTTCCTATGGCGTTGGGTTGGCTCGGTTCCTCCACGATGAAGGCGTCGCGATAGTGGAGGTGGATCGACCCAATCGCCAGACTCGCCGCAAGGTCGGCAAGTCGGACCCGACTGACGCCGTGGCTGCCGCCAGAGCAGCCCTATCGGGAACCGCTGCGGTTGTACCGAAGTCGCGCAACGGTCCAATGGAACAGATGCGGGTGGCAAGACGCTCAGCACGCCAACAACGCATCCAAACGCTGAATCAGCTGCGCCAGCTCGTGTTCTGTGCCCCGGAGCCGATCCGGGTTCGTTTCAAGGACCGATACAAGACCAGTTTGGTCACCGAAGCTGCCAAGATGCGGCCCCGCAAGGGCTCTGACCCGGTGGCGTTCACCACAAACACCGTGATCCGAGACCTCGCTCGCCGCATCCAAGATCTCACTGCCGAGATGCGAACCATCGACCTGGCCCTCACCGAGCTCATCGTGGCTACTGCGCCGTCGTTGCTTGAGCTCTACGGCGTTGGCCCCGACACCGCTGCTTCACTGCTGGTTACCGCCGGGGACAACCCAAGCAGGCTCCACTCGGAACGTTCCTGGGCACACCTGTGTGGCGTCACCCCAATCCCGGCCTCGTCCGGCAAAACCATCCGGTATCGACTCAACCGCGGCGGTGACCGCAACGCCAACGCCGCACTGCACCGCATCGTGTTGACCCGCATGTCATCCCACCAAGAGACCCGCGCCTACGTGGCACGCCGCAGGAACGAAGGCCGCAACACGGCAGAGATCATGCGCTGTCTGAAACGCTACGTCGCCCGCCAGACCTTCAAACACCTGCCGCTGATGGCATGAGATCCGGGAGGGGTCTGACCCGATAACCGGCCGACACGCCCCCCACGGCGTTGTCTTCATATTGACCTGTCGACCCCACCCAACCAACAACTCCAGCGAACGGTGTGACCTGATACGAGCCTGCCCACCGAAGGTGTGGCCCTTCCCAGTCCTGTCCACCAACCGCCCCCGCACCTTGACATACGAGATTCAATATGCGCCAACGACACCACCTCATGCTTCGGGTTGCAGTTCCGCTTTCTGCTATGCGGTGGGCTCACTCAAAAACGACGAAACCCGCTGCGCTGCAACGGGTTTCGGCACGCCCGGAGAGACTCGCTCCTGTCGCCTGCGACAGGCCCCATCCTTCTGATCCGTAGTCAGAAAGCCGCCGATCTTTGACGCGACGTTTATCGCCACGCCCGGCCCTGCATAGGCGTTCTAGCGTGTCAACTTGACACCTAGTATTACTATGGGTAGATTACCGAGGTATGAGAGGACAAGCGCTGAAAGGGCATCTCGATCTCCTGCTGTTGGCGGTCATCGCCGACGGGCCGAAACACGGGTACGCCGTCATTGAGGAGCTGCGGCTCCGCAGTGATGAAGCATTCGATCTACCGGAGGGCACCGTATACCCGGCACTTCACCGGTTAGAGAAGGCTGATTACCTGTCGAGCGGTTGGAGCGAGACCCAAGGACGAAGAAGGCGGACGTACACGCTCACCAAGCGGGGTTCCGCCGCACTCGGAGAACAGCGCGAATCGTGGAACGATTTCTCGCAGGCGATAGGTCAAGTCCTCAAGGGGGTGCCATGGCCGAGCACACCTTGATCGACCGGTACGTCAGCGAACTAGGGCGCGAGATGAAGTGGACACGCAACGCCGAAGAGATCCTGGAGGAGGTCGTTGACCATCTTCTCGAGGCGGTTGCGGTCCACGCTCGTCGCGGCCTTGACCTCGTTGCAGCACAGCGCCACGCCCTTGCCGAGTTCGGTGACCCCCAGCTAGTTGGTCGGGCGTTCGCCTCTACTACAACTGGAGGAATCGCTGTGCCAACTACATTCACTCGACGCGCAGGCGTCGCACTAACGACTTCGAGCATCTTGTGGCTCTCGGCCATCGGGCTCATCTATTTGTCCGATGTGCTCAGTCGAACCCGGCCTTGGGAGGGCCTTCCCCAAGCAGTGTTCTTGAGTGGCGCCGTAACTCTGATGGCAGCCGGCGCCATGCTCACCATCGGAGTCCTGGGTCTCAATCGACGGCATGGAGGAACCCTCGGGCTTGCCGGACGATTCGCCCTCTGGATCGCAATCGTAACGGCGCTGGCCGGGATTGCTTCGTGGGCCTGGGGATTTTGGCTCACTCCGCTCGGGGTCGGCGCCGTTGTATTAGCGATGGCGCTATACCGGGCCGAGATAGCCCCTGCCACACCCTCAATCCTGGTGGGGATCGGCGGGGGTGGTGCGGCTATCACTGCCTGGTGGTTCCAGCTCACAACGCCGGAGGTCGTCCTGGGTGAGGGGGCGTTCACAGCGGCCGTATTCATCTCCCTAGCCGCCTACTCGCTAGGACTATCCCTGCTCGGCGGCTGGCTGCAATCCGAGGAAGCCGTCGACCAGTCAGACCCCTTAGCCATCGCCTGAGATCAGCGCCGCGCCTCATGACGATTCGGGCCCCTTAGTGGGCCCGAATCGTCGTGAGGCGTCGCTCGTGCGTCCAGCATGCCAGAGTCACGCCTGTGATCGGATACCAGTTTGGACTCAAGCGCATCAACCGTATGCAACGGTCAAGTCTGATGTTCTTCCGTGCCGTTTAGCAGTCCTGAGTAGGCGTTTCGCGAAACAATCGTGCCGTCAAGTACGCCTGAGTGATGTCTAGTTGTCTGGATTTGGGTTGCAAACGGGTTGCAGTCCGGGGCCGTCGAAACGTCGCGATAGGTGCCGATATGAGCGCGTCGTGTCGCCGACCCCCGCCCCCGCCACGGCTTCGATGCAACAATGGCCGGCAGGTGTTATGAGTCGAACAGGTTTCTCCAGCGAGAAGGTCCGCTTCTGTCGCGGGCTCGACGGCGTGAGGATCGCATACGCTGTCCACGGCATCGGACCGGCCCTCATCCTCGGTAAGAACTGGATTAGCCACCTCCAATACGACTGGGATGACCCGATGCTCGGGCACCTCCTTGATGCCCTTGGCCGTATCGCCACCGTGGTCCGCTACGACGAACGTGGTTACGGACTGTCCGATTGGGAGCTGGAGGATTTCTCGTTGGAGGCGAGACTCGGCGACTTGGCGGCGGTGGCGGCGGCCGCGGGCTTCGATCGATATGCCCTCATGGCCATGGGCCAGTCAGGCCAAGTCGCGATCAGTCACGCCGCCCAACATCCTGAGCGGGTGACCCGCCTGATCCTCAACGGTACCTTCGCCGGGGTGACCGACGAGTACCGCGAGCGATTCGAGCAGTACTTTGCGACGCTTGTCCAGATCGTTCGCTTCGGATGGACGCTCCCCGATTCCCGTTTCCGTCGCGTCTTCTCCGAGAGCATGGTCCCGGGAGCGTCGGAGAGCCAGAAACGCTGGATCGACGAACTCCAACCGCTTGTCACCACTAGCGACGTGGCAATCCGTGCAGCCAAGGCGCGCCAGGACACGAACGTCATTGACCTCCTCGGCGATGTGGGCGTGCCCACCCTCGTGTTACACGCGCGCGGGAACCGGATGGCTCCGTTCGAGCAGGGTCGGATCATGGCCGCCCACATCCCTGATGCACATTTGGTCGCGCTGGAGAGTGAGAACATGGCACCCCTAGCCAGCGAGCCGGCCTGGCAGACCTGGCTGGAGGAGGTCACAAGGTTCCTGGAGCCTGACCGTAGTTCGCTCACCACTAGGTCAGCCCAGTCCGAGCCAATAGAACAGCTGACAGAAAGGGAAATCGAACTCGTTCATCTGGTGGCTGACGGTCTCACCAACGCCGAGATAGCCGAGCAGCTGATTCTCAGTGCCCGCACCGTCGAACGCCACCTCTCCAACGTCTACCGCAAGCTCGGGGTGTCCGGCAAGGCTGCCAGGGCAGCCGCGGTCGCCCATATCCTGCGGAGCTGACAAGCTACGTGTTGGGCGCCACTGCAGGGTTGGGGCGCCCCTGAGATTGCGTGCCCACACCGATGCGACGATCAGGCAGTATCGGTAGCTTCGTTACCCCAGCACGCGAGGAGCAGAGATGATCGACGAAACACACACCGTCACCATCAGCCGCCCGGTGAACGAAGTATTCGACTTCGTCGCAGACCCATCGAACGAAACCGACTGGCATTTCGATGTCAAGGAGGTCCTCCGATCCAAGGACGGTCCTTACGAGCTGGGCGAAACACTCCAATGGGTCGTCAAGTTCGGGGGGACCAAAATCTATTCAGTGGAGGTCACAGCCCTTGAGCCCAACCGATTCATCGAGATCACGACCCGTGAAGGTCCGGTCATGCCGATCCTCACGCACACGTTCCAGAAGGACAGAGACGGCACCCGCTATACGCGACGGGTGAGATTCGAGACCAAAGGGGTCTTGCGAGTCTTGGCTCCGGTCATGGCCCGGGTCAACAACCCAAACCGGAAGTGGGCGGAGAATCTAAGAGAACTGCTCAACACCTGACCGCCACATAACCTCCATAGGCGTTCTGTAGGTTTGACAGCGGTTCTCAATGGAGGTCTGTGATGGGTGAACGCGTCGACCTGACGCCCGTTGACGGTGTAGAAGTCACGATTGTCATGGACAACGCCATCGATATTCTCGCTGCACCGACCGAGACCGCCCTGCGACCTGCCTGGCGGTGGGATTGGAGCGAAGGTGACCAGTTGCGTGCCGAACACGGCTACTCCCTGTCCGTGACAGTCCATAGCAACGGGCGGAGTGAGAAGATCCTCTACGACGCTGGCCTGAGCAAAGGCTCGACGGTCCACAACCTGGATGTCCTCGGGTTGAACCCAGCCGACTACAGGGCTGTCGTCTTGTCGCACGGCCACGCAGACCATCACGGCGGTCTGGAGGGTTTGTTTGGGCGCACTCGGGCTTCGATGCCATTGGTGATTCACCCTCACGCTTGGCGTGAGCGCAAGGTCGTCTTTCCCACAGGCGCGGAGATTCGAATGCCGCCTCCGAGCCACAACGACCTGGACCGAGAGGGCTGGCAGGTCGTCGAGGAACAAGGTCCATCGATTCTCCTCAACGGTTCAGTCTTGGTGACCGGTCAGATAGAGCGCGTGACTGACTTCGAGAAAGGCTTTCCGCTCCAGCTCGCCCAAACGGAAAGCGGATGGGAGCCTGACACTTGGATCTGGGATGACCAGGCCGTCGCCATCAACGTCCGCGATAAGGGACTGGTGGTGTTGTCGAGTTGCAGTCATTCCGGGGCGATCAACGTGCTGCACCACGTTCGAAGAGTGACGGGTGTCGAACACATTCACGGGTTCATTGGTGGGTTGCACCTCACCGGAGGACTGTTCGAGTCAATCATGCCCGCAACAATCAAAGAGTTGGTAGCTCTATCGCCGGACCTCATCGTTCCCGGCCACTGCACCGGCTGGAAAGCAATCCACCAGGTCGGCCGCGGCCTGCCGGATGCCTACTCCGCAAGCAACGTCGGCACGACATTCACATTCCACGCGGACGACCCTTCATCAGACGAGTAGTCGCGGAGACTGACAACAAGGCGACGAGACCCTTGCGTCCGCAGGAAGCCGAACCCCCATAGACGCTGGCGTTTCAGCACGCCCGGAGAGACTCGCTCCTGTCCGGCAGGACAGGCCCCATCCTTCTGATCCGTAGTCAGATAGACGCAGTGACGTCTGGTGTCGTTGAGTGCCGTTTAGTACACCTGAGTAGGCGATTCGCGAAACTGTCGTACCGTCCAGTACCCCTGAGTGATGTCTTGTTGTCTGGATTTGGGTTGCAAACGGGTTGCAGTTTGAAGGGTTACTCCGGTGAGCACTTCACCCGCCCGACCACCTTGCGCTCACAGGCCCGGGAGGTCCAGGTAATCCGTGATCGGGAAGCCGAGCGATTCCTCGATTAGTTCGTACGCTGGGGGATTGACGTTGTCGTCGCGAGGTGTCGGGTCGAACCGGACCCAACCCTGCGCAGGCATCCACAACTCAACCCAGGCGTGGGCGTTCCGGTCCCGAACGATGATCGTTCCATCGTTCTGCTGAGTCCCGGGCGTGAAGCCGAGGACGACTCGACTCGGAACACCGAGCGCCCTCGCCATGAGCGCCATCGACGTGGCGAAGTCCTCGCAGTATCCGATCCTATAGTTGCTTCTCTCCGGGTCGAGGAGCCAGGCCGCAAGCTCGGTGGTGCCGTGGCCGGGCTCGATATCGGTCGAGTAGCGGAATCCTGGAGAACGGAACCAACTTTCGAGCGCGATCCCCTTCTCGAACGAGGTCTCGAGGTTTCGCGTGAGCTCGAGAGCAAGCTCGGCGACGCCTCCACCGAGTTCCTCCGGCAGTTCGAGATATCTATCGACATCTTCCGGCTCCTCGCGCCACTCCACTTCGCTCACTTCCGGCACTGCTTCACCGGCGTTAGCTGCTTCACGGAAAACAGCAGACAGTTCTCCGTCCTCGCCGACGGCCAACGCAGCGATATCTGGCTGCGAGATATCTGAGCGCACTTGGTATCGCATTCCTTCAAATGTGATGCCACCCTCGAAGCGAAGAGCACCATCATCGGTGCGAACTCGTACCTGGTCCTCGACAGCTGAGGTTGAAACGAAATCCCGTGGCGTTGGGGCGCTCGGCAGCCACTCCATCCGAAGCCGCAGTATCTCGACGTCGACAATGACCGAATGCGTGGGGCCGGCAAACTCCTGGTCACTGCGGAGCCAGTTCTCCTCTTCGAGGAGCACTACTTCAGGTTGAGATGCAGAGAATCGGCCGCCGCGAGGGTCCTCCATCGTCAGCAAGCTGAAGAAGATCTGATCGGCTGGTACGTCTCCGTCTACCCGCACCGCGAATACAGGGGCATCTGCGTCGGACACGATGCTCTGCTTGATACCGATGAACGGGTTGTACGACGCTGAGCCGTAGAAATCACCGCCCAGTTCGGCTCCGTCGCCGCTACAAGCCGCCGCGACTACGAGGAGGATCAGCGCCACCACGGCCATTCGGCGTCGCCCGACGCTGCACTCGCGTCCGTGCCGAAGCGGGCTGTCTCGCAGAGAGGCCCAGCTGTTCACACGAGCACTCTCCTTTCGCCCAAAACGAGCTCAACCGATCGTCCGCTCAGCAACCGTCGTCGTATGCGCAGCCGTTGGCTGTCAGGTACACCGCCCATTCGGCGGCGTACTGCGCAGTGAGGATTCCGTTCTGTTCAGCCTCTTCCACCGAAGACCAATTGCCGAATGCGACCGATCCAGCGATGTCTGGGTGGTGGGTCATCATCCATTCACTGAACGGAATACCAGCCTCATTGAAGTCTGGTGCTCGCTCGCCAACTGGTCCAGAAGGGTCATCGAGCATTGATTTCCAGTCAACGATGCCATCGGGCGTGATCACAAGGGTAAGCCGGATAGGAACCGCGGGGCTGTCGACCGCCTGCACCAGTGCGTCGATATTGTTGTGTGAGCAAATCAATCTCACT
>JAHEJX010000159.1 GCA_024638645.1 Actinomycetes bacterium | reverse complement strand
GGGGAGCGTGCGCAGGGCGGGGAGCGATCTTCGCATCACGGCTCAGCTGATTGACGCCGCTAGCGATGAACATTTATGGACCCAGTCGTACGATCGGGAGCTGCGGCAGATCTTCGACACCCAGTCGGAGATTGCTCTGAGCGTGGCGGATCAACTGCGGGCCTCCCTTGATCCGACCGTAGAGGAGAGGATCAAAGCGCACCCGACTCATAGCCTGGACGCCCATGACTCGTATCTCCTCGGCAAGCAGCACTGGTGGACCTTCACGCCAGAAGGGTTGGGGAAAGCGAAGCAGTACCTGGAGCGCGCCATCGAGCTGGATCCGTCATATGCCGATGCTCACGCCGGACTTGCCTCCATGTACCTCGTGGCAGGCGGCGGCGGCGTGAATCTCTTTCCGACGGCGGACGCGATGGGGCTGGCCAGGTCGTCTGCCGAGCGCGCGATCGCGTTGGATCCGTTTCACGGCGAGGCCTATGGGACTCTCGGATTGGTGCAGTGCTGGTACGGCTGGGAGTGGGAGAAGGCGGAGAAGTCCGTGAGGAGAGGCGTCGAAGTGGATCCCAACTCGAGCCAGGCCTGGGGCTCTTTCGCGCACGTCATGGACGCAGTCGGCAAGCACTCCGAGTCCACCTACGGGTCGGACCGATTCGTTGAGCTCGATCCCCTACAGCAAGTCGCTCTGAATAACGCGTCCATCCACTACTGTCACGCCCGCAGGCTCGATGAGGCAATGGAATTCGCCGAGCGGAGCGTCGAGCTGCATCCGGAGTCCTTGATGAGTGCGTACGCCGTTGCCTACGTCCATCTATGTAAGGGGGAGTATGACACAGCGATGTCGCACCTGGAGCCCGTGAAGAACCAGCTACGCGGGACTTACGTGGCTTCGATTCTCGCGTACCTGCTCGCCCGGGTCGGACGCGAGGAGGAGTTCGAGGCGGAGTTGGCTGAGCTCAAGCTCCAAGCAGCCGACGGGAGGGCGACCTGGACCGAGGTCGCCGTGGCATACATGGGGGCAGATGACACGGAGCGGGCACTCGAGTACCTGGAGATGGCTCCGGACCAGCGACCACCCGGCAACAACTACACGGCATGGATCGGGACGCTGCCCCTGTTCGACCCGATCCGAGAGGACTCCAGGTTTCTTGATGTCCTGACACGCATCGGGTTGCGGCCCGGCCGTCACGACTGACGAGCTCTCTTTATGTCCAACTGACCTCCTAGGCTGCGCCTAACCCCATCGCACGGTAGTATCTCGCTCAGTCGCCCCTGATTGTGAGCTCCTGATGCCAGACCCCATTCCCCGACTGAACGCAGCCCTCGAGGGCCGCTACCACATCGAGCGCGAGCTCGGTGCGGGCGGGATGGCCACGGTCTACTTGGCCGACGATCTCCGGCACGAGCGGAAGGTCGCGATCAAGGTTCTCAAGCCCGAGCTGGCGGCGGTGATCGGGGCGGAGCGCTTCCTCTCCGAGATCAAGACCACCGCAAACCTCCAGCATCCCAATATTCTGCCGCTGTTCGATTCGGGAGAGGCGGGCGGCTTCCTCTTCTACGTCATGCCTTACATCGAGGGCGAGACGCTCAGGGACCGGCTGGATTCTGAGAAACAGCTTCCGGTCGAAGAGGCAGTGCGTGTCGCGAGCGATGTGGCGGAGGCATTGCACGCGGCTCATGACCAGGGCGTCATCCATCGCGACATCAAGCCGGCGAACATCCTGCTCAGTCGAGGTCGCCCGCTCGTAGCGGACTTCGGCATCGCGCTCGCGGTCAGCACGGCGGGTGGGGGGAGGCTGACCCAGAGCGGCATGAGTCTCGGGACACCGTACTACATGAGCCCGGAGCAAGCGACCGGCGACCCACAGTTGGGGCCAACGACCGACATATATGCACTCGGCTGCGTGCTCTACGAGATGCTCGTAGGCGGTCCTCCTTTCAAGGGGAGCACTCCCCAGGCGATTCTGAGCGAGATCATTGTCGGTGAAGCTCCGTCCGCGTCGACCGAGCGGAAGGCAGTTCCTCCGAACGTAGACGCGGTGATCGACAAGGCGCTGGAAAGGGTGGCGGCGGATCGGTTTCAGAGCGCTGCGGACTTTGCGAAGTCGCTTCGTGATCCCGGGTTCCGGCATGGCAGCGGGATTCGCGCCGGTTCAACTCCGGCCAGCGGCAACTGGAGCGCGCTCACCATCGCCTTCGCATCGTTGTTCCTATTGGCGACAGCGGTTGCTGGTTGGTCCATCTTGCGCCCCGATTCTCCAGGATCCGTGGAGCGATTCCTACTGGACATCGATCTGGATCCCGAGAGCGGCTTGGACCTGTCACGCGACGGATCCGCGCTGGTCTTCGTCGGGCAGGACGAAAGCGGTCAAAGGCAGCTTTGGCTCCAGCGCTTGGGAGAGCTGGCACCTACCGCCATTCCGGGGACCCAGGCGCCGGCTATCGCCAGCCCTCGCCTCTCCTCCGGAGCCGAGGTCTCGTTCATCGTGGGTCGTCAGCTCAAGGTGGCTGCGCTCGAGGGTGGCGCTGTCCGCACGTTGGCAGAGGACGCCTATTGCTGCGCTCGATGGGGGAACGACGGTTTCATCTACTACACGGCTCTTCGATTCGCGGTCAACCGCGTGTCCGTGTCGGATGGCACCGTGGAAGGGGTTACGCACCAGGAGGAAGGCGACGATGTACATCGCGACTTTCAGGTCCTACCAGGCGGCGAAGTAGCGATATTCTCAGTAAGAGGGGCAACTGACCGGATCGAAGTCACGCGGTTGTCCTCGGGCGAACGGCAGGTGCTAACACAAGGTGTCAGGCCCTATGTGACACGTGCGGGTCACCTGGTCTTCGGTTCCTTGGACGGCCAGATCCTAGTGGCACAGCTCGATGTCGAGAACATGAGACTTGCCCGGGCGGCGGTGCCGCTTGTCGAAGGAGTCTACGTGAAACCCGCCTACTACGGCGGACAGAGTGACTTGATGTACAGCCTGTCAGAGACTGGGACACTCGCATACCTGGCTGGCGCAGGCGTAGGCGCCGATCGATGGGAGTTCGTTTGGGTCACGCGCTCCGGAGAGTCGACGCCGGTGGATTCCGGGTTCTCGTTCGTGCCACCGACGCGGAGTATCGGCTGGCGGCTGTCGCCAGACGACTCGCGAGTCGCATTCAACAGCGTGGTCGACGGAAACAACGACATCCGGATCAAGCACCTACCCGGCGGTCCAGAGGAGAGGATTACGTCTTACGAGGGGCAGGACTACAGACCCTTCTGGACGCCCGATGGGCGGCGCTTGACGTACTTCTCAGGTCCAACGGCTGATGACCGAAACGTATGGTCTCGACGCGCGGATGGTTCCGGAGAGGCCGAACTCCTGCTCGACGACGGGCGCAGCTTCGCGAACGGGACATGGAGTCCCGATGGACGTTCGCTCCTGTTGCGAGCTGCAGGCGTCACCGTCTCAATGGGCCAGCGCGACATCTTCACCTTTCGTCCAGGCGTGGACAGCGTCGCCCAGCCGCTCCTGGCAAATCCAGAATTCCGAGAGGATGAACCCGCATTGTCACCAAACGGCCGCTGGCTCGCGTACAGCTCCAATGAAACGGGCCGTCTGGAAGTATACGTGCGACCGTTTCCCAACGTGGACTCGACGCGGCTCCCTGTTTCCAGTGACGGAGGAGTCGGGCCACTATGGGCAAACAGCGGGCGGGAACTCTTCTTCGTGAATGGGGCTCGGGAGCTGGTCGCGGTCCAGTTCGATCAGGTTGCGGGTCAGTTGCTGACTCAAGAGGCTCTGTTCACGATACCGCCGGAATCTCCGGTTGCCCCGGGAAACAACTTTTATGACGTGAGCTCCGATGACCAGCGGTTCTTGATGGCCCGCAACTACCGTGGCGAGTCTCGTGACGTCAATCGCCCGAAGCTGGTGCTCGTACGAAACTGGTTCGAGGAGCTGAAGCGCCTGGTGCCGAACTGAGCCGCGACCCGGCCCAAGCTCGATTGGGGGCGGCGGTGACGGACGTTGATTGACGATCTCCGAGTAGCTTCACGCTTCTTCGCGGCGCTCCCACGGTTCTTGAGGAATCCGCTCACGCACGAGGATTGCCGGGTGCGGGTCGAGCGACGACTACGGGAACGCTCGTCGATCGTGGAGCGGCTGCTGCAGAAGTTCGCCGACGGACCCGATTCGTCGCCCTACCATCTTCTCCTCGCAGCCTCGGGATTTCGAGCTGAGGACGCTGCCCCACTCGTACGTCGAGAGGGTGTCGAAGGCGCTCTCTCAGTGCTTATGCGGCAAGGGGTCTACCTCACCGGCGATGAGTTCAAAGGGCGGGTTCCCGTAGTCCGCGGCAGCCTCTCGTTCCACGTCGAACCGGAGTCGCTACTGAGCCGGAACGCGGTTGTCCACGGGCTCTCGGAGAGCAGCGGGAGCCGCGGCGCCCGCACGCCCGTGCCCATCGACCTGGCGTTCATCGAGGATCACGCCGTCAACACACACCTGACGCTCCGTGCCCACGGTGGGTCGAATTGGGCACACGCACACTGGGGTGTACCCGGTGGCACTGCGGTGACCAACCCGCTGGAGCTCGCTAAGGGCGGGACTCCACCCGAACGATGGTTCACACCCGTAGACCCCGGTGCACCCGGGCTCCATGCCCGCTACCGATGGGGCTCGCGGGCGCTTTGGCTCGGGAGTCGGCTGGCAGGCGTATCGATGCCAGGACCCACACTAGCCCAGCTCGACGATCCGGGTCCGATCGTACGCTGGATGCGTCAGGTGCTCGACGAAGGAAGGACCCCACACGTGTGGACATTCGCCAGCTCGGCGGTCCTCGCCTGTGATGCTGCCACGAAGATGGGCGTCGACATCGCCGGGGCTCGCTTCACCGCCGGAGGTGAGCCGACCACCAAAGCGCGGCGAGCAGCGGTCGCGGAGGCGGGAGCCGTGATGATCCCCCGAATGGGGGCGACGGAGACGGACATTCTGTCGTACGCGTGCGTGAATCCGCTCGAGCCAGACGACATGCATTTCTTTCACGATCGGCACGTGCTGATTCAACCCGGGACAAACGAGACGATAGGCCTACCCCCCGACGCCATGGTACTTACCTCGCTTCTCCCGTCGGCGCCGATCGTACTCCTCAATGTCTGTATGGGG
>JAHEJX010000008.1 GCA_024638645.1 Actinomycetes bacterium | reverse complement strand
TGAAGGCTGCCGGACTGTGGAAGGACGCTCGCCGTTCGAACATGCTCGACGGTGGCGCTCCTTTCTACCGCACGTATGTCACCGCGGATGGCGAGTACGTGGCAGTCGGGGCGCTTGAACCGCAGTTCTTTGCCAGACTCCTCGATCTACTGGGCCTCGACGGCGCCGGCCGGCCTTCGCAAATGGACCAGACTGGATGGCCACAACTCGAATCAGACCTGGCCGCAGCCTTCGCCGCCGAGCCGCGAAACCACTGGGAATCCGTCTTCAACGGCGAAGATGCGTGTGTAACGCCGGTGCTCTCGCTTGAGGAAGCGCCCGCGCATGAACAGAATCAGACCCGGAACACCTTTATGACAGTAAATGGGAATCCACAACCGGCGGCCGCGCCGCGGTTTTCTCGCACGGCAAGCGAGGCGTCGGCTCATGCTCCGATGGTCGGCGCCGACACCCGCGCCGTACTTGCTGAGCTGGGCATGTCGGCCGGCGAGATCGCTTCGCTCGCCGCAGCGGACGTCATCGAGGGGGTCGAGTGAGGGCCCTCCTTATCGGAGCCCGCGGTCCCGGCCGCGAACTTCTCCGTCGATTGTCGGAGCTATGGGATGTTGTTCTGATCGACAGCGATCCCACTGCGCTCACGGCTGCGGAGGGCATCAGAGAATTCACCGCGGTCGTCGGTGACGGGTCGAGCCAAGTCGTGCTCAACCGGGCAGGACTACAAGACGCAGCCGCCGTGGTGGCCGCAAGCTTCGACGACGACAAGAACCTGGAAGCGCTGCGAATCGCTCGCGACGCCGGCGTGCCGCGCATCGCGGGGATCGCCTACGACGTAAGCCGGCTCGAGGACTATCGCGATCTCGGTGTGCCCGCAGTCTCTGCGGATACGCTCGCGGCCCGTTCCGTCGAGGTGCTCATGGAACCGAGGAGGGTGGTGTCGACCACGTTCGCCGAGGGAAAGGCGGAGGCCATTGAGTTCCGCATCGCTCCGGACGCCCCCGTACGCGGCAAGCGGCTCCGCCAGCTCCACGCTGACACGTGGGTCATCGCGGCCGTGCTGCGGGGGGATGAATTGATCATCCCAAAGGGCACTACAAAGCTCGAAGCTGGTGACAGGGTGACAGTCGTTGGGGCAGCTGCCGATTTCCCGCGCATCGTCAAGACCTTCACTTCGGGCGAGTCGCGCTTCCCGATCAACTTCGGGCGCAAAGTCGCCGTCACGCTCGAGTCTGCAGACGACTTGGACGGCAAGGTGGCCGAGGCCATCAGCGTCGTGCGTAATACTCCTGCCGAGGGGCTTGTCGTCCTCCACAAGGATCCCGAGAAGATCGTGGATGCCGGAGAGCAAGACGTGCTCGCCAAACTTCTCGACGAGCTCGACCTGCGCGCAGACGGCGTCGAGCTCTCGCTGCGGCCGGTCGACGGAGATCTCGAAACTGCCTTGCTTGCGTTGCCTGAAAGCGAGAGTGTCGGCATGTTGGTGACGACGCTCGAGCCGGGCACGTCGCTGCTGGCGCGTCGCCGGATCGCAACTCGGATGACCCGCTATGTCGCAACCGCAACTCCAGTCCTGCTGGCGCGGGGTCGCCATCCCTATGCGGCAGTTCTCGTTCCTGCGCGACGCACGGTGGCGGGCGAGGTAGCCGCCCGAGCCGCCATCGACATCGCGCGTACAACGTCTGCGGCTCTGATCGGCGTCTCAGCGGTGGCCCCGGCGTTCGTTTCGGGCCAGGAGGCCGTGGAGGACGCTCGGGAGTCTGCTGCTTGGCTGCGGGAGGAAGCTGCCGTGCAGGGAGTTCAGGTGCGCCGCCGCGTCCGTCGCGGCAATCCCGTCAGAGTCATCGAGGAGCTGGCATCGACCGTTAGCCTGCTTGTTATCTCGCTGCCTTCACGCCGTATTTCACTGCTGCGGCCCGGTATCACGGGTCATGTGCTCGGCAGGGTCGCGTCCTCGGTGCTGTTGGTGCCACGCGATACCAACTCATGATTGATTCGCTGACCCTCGCCAGCGTGCTCAAGAGTGCGCCGCCGATCATCCTCATCGGCATCGGAGCCTTCACGCTCCCTTTGATCGCGGGCCGGCTCAAGCTGCCCGCCGTCGTGCTCGAGTTGATCTTCGGTTTGATCATCGGCCCGATCCTGTTGATCGTCGAGGCAGGCACCCCGGATGCGGAGTTCATCGCGGTCTTGGCCGAGCTCGGACTGCTGCTTCTGATGTTCCTGGCTGGATTCGAAATCGACTTCGAGCGCCTTGAAAAGCAGGGAACGGGGCCCCTGGTCACCGGGGCAACTCTGTTCGGGATCTTTCTCGTCGCGGCCTGGTTCGGATTCGGTCTGCTGGATCCGGAATCCAACAACGAGCGGATCTTCCTGACGCTGTTGATGTCGGCGGCTTCACTCGGAATCGTGATACCGGCCCTCCGCTCGACTGGTCGGACCGGGAGCCGCCAGGGTCAGCTCACAATCGTCACGGCGATCATCGCCGAGTTCGGCTCCGCAACTGCCATCGTGTTCTTCGGGGTGCTTGTCGCCAGCGGTGGAGGTTTGAAGCTGCTCTCCGTGCCTGCGTTGTTTGCCATCATGGCGGCCGTCCTGTTCATCATTCGCCGAGCCGCATGGTGGTTTCCGGAACGTTTCGAGCGGCTCTTCGCGCAGGACGATCCGGACGAGCTGGGGATCAGGGCCAGCTTGGCACTGCTGTTCGTCTTCGTCGGGATCAGTTTGGCCCTTGGCGTTGAGGCGATCTTGGGAGCCTTCCTCGCCGGCGCCGTTTTCGCCTACGTGTTCCGCAACATTGAAGAGCTCGAAACCCGGTTGTCCGGCTTCTCATACGGGTTCTTCATCCCGGTGTTCTTCATCAACGTCGGTATTGGATTCCCGCTGTCGGAGCTCGGGGAGCCGGGAGTGCTCACCCGCGCCTTTGCCCTGATTGGCATCGCAGTCGCCGTCAAGGTCTTACCTTCGCTCGTGTTGGTCGTGAGGGGCCTCAGCGTGACCGAGTCGCTTGGCTCGGGCGTCCTGTTGGCCGGGCAGTTGTCGGTGATCATCGCTCTTGCCGAGTTCGGCGTCGAGCTCGGCGTGCTCGACGAGGGTCTCGAGGCAGGCGCGATTCTCCTCGTCGGTGTCACCGCGGTGCTCTCTCCGGTGGTGTTCCGCTGGCTCTCCCCGCCGATAGAGACTGCGGAAGGGAGCCGACAGCCGGCTTCCCGGGACACATCATGAGTTCAAGAAGACCACCTGTCGGCGCCGATCTATTGCTCATCGAAGAGACTTCCGCGGAACGAATGAACCGCGTCGACACCATCCGTCGCCGTGTCGCGCAGGGGTCCTATCAGGTTCCCGCCAACGCCGTGGCGGACGCCGTGGTGGCGTTTTTCGATCGCTCCATGCCACCGGTCGTAGCTCCGAATCCCAGCTCTGCAGACGACACCTGTTAGAACACACCGGTGCGAGAGGCAATACGAGACTGGATTCAGCACCTGCCGCTACCGGAGCCGGTCGTGGTGATCCTCATCGCGATGACTCCGATCCTCGAGTTGCGAGGCGCAATCCCCTTCGCCCAGGGCATCTACAACATGTCTCCCGTGTCAGCCTTTTGGTGGTCGGTATTGGGGAACATGATCCCCGTGCCCATCATCTTGTGGCTGTTTCCCGGGTTCGTGGCTTGGGCCGAGGACCACTGGCCCTGGATCCACCGTCTCATGGTGAAGCTGCAACACCGCACCGACACGAAGTACAGCCAGCGATTCGCCCGGCTGCGCGACTTCGCCCTGATCACATTTGTTGCCATCCCATTGCCGGTGACCGGAGCATGGAGTGGATCTCTCGCCGCCGTCGTGTTCGGCGTGAGGAAGAAGCGGGCGATTCCTCTCATATTCATTGGTGTCCTCATCGCCGGCATCATTGTGAGTCTGACCTTCGAAGCCCTCGGCCTTTCGGTGAATTGATGCGGGCTGTCGTTCAGAGGGTGTCGTCCGCCACAGTCGAAGTTGGTGATGTGGTGGTTGGAAGTGTCGGAACAGGTCTGCTGATCCTGCTCGGAGTCTCGCCGCAAGACACCGAAGCAGACGCGCGGGCCATTGCGGTCAAGCTGGCCGGACTACGTATCTTCCGGGACGAGGAGGGGAAGATGAATCGGTCTGTGCTCGACGCCGGCGGGGGAGCGCTCGTGATCTCGCAATTCACGCTATACGGAGACACGAGGAAAGGGCGTAGACCGAGCTTCGTGAATGCGGCGCCACCTGAGGTTGCCGAGCCCCTTGTCGATGCCGCGGTTGCGGCGTTGCAAGCGGAGGGCGTCAATACCGCAACCGGCCGATTCGGTGCCGATATGGCGGTTTCGCTCGTCAACGACGGGCCTGTGACGCTGGTAGTCGAAACGGCGAACGGCCGGGTCCTCTAGTCGGCTGGGTGCTTCTCCAGCCAGGCGTTGCCTGAATCGCAGAAGCGGACGAAGTCGCAGCTGCGGCACCGAGGCCCGGCAAACTGCGGGTAATCGGGCCCGCTGCTAGCGGCGAGTGCCGACTCCAGCTCGATGCGAGCTTCCCTGAGCCAATCGTCAGTCACTTCATGGCTTGCCTCGGCGGCGTTCTTTCCACCCAAGTAGCAGAAGGTGACGGACAACGATTCGGGAACGACGTCACCGATCAAGCCTTCCATCGCGGCGACGGCATACGCCTGCAACTGGATGATGCGGGTGGTGTCCGTCGGGGCGGTGCCCGATTTCCAGTCCACGATCTCCCAAACCCCGGGATCACTTTGGTACACAGCGTCGATGCGGCCGCGGATGCGTCCGTTCTCGAGCTGCAGGTCGATCGGCACCTCGACGTACGCCGCTCTTCGATTGGCCCACCGACTCTTCATGAAGGTGTCGAATGGGCGTGTCGAATCCCGCGGGCTGGGGTCGACCGCGTCGTACAGGTCGTCGGCCAACTCCCACAGCGGGATTTGTCCGAGGGCGTGAAGCTCGATCATGCGATGGACCTCCACACCCCGGCGCATCGCTCGAGAACTGCGACGGGGTAGCGGATCGACCTCTGACCAATAGAACTGCTGGGGGCATCCGGCGAGTGTGACAAGCCCGGTAACAGACGTGACGGCCTGGTCGATGTTCTGCCCGGTAGACACCGGCTGCGGGAGTGAGTCGAGCGTAAGCCGCGTCTGATCCATTGCTTCATCGTATGCCACCGGATCCGCAGCGAGGCCGCGCATCGCTGCTGGATCTTCTGCTGCCTGCCGCATGGCCGTCTGCCACCCAGACGCGAACACTGGGTCGGGGCTCCCGGCAGGCGACTCGAGCCGGAGGAGCCCGGGAGCATCTCCGGCTGCCTCGATGAAAGTGCCGAGCTCAACACCGGCGACGTCCAGCGCAACCTGCATGACAGCACTCATCAGCTTGGGCTTTTTGTCCGTGTACCAGTGCGCCCCCGACAAATAGAGGCGGTTCTTGGCGCGGGTGATTCCGACATATGCAGTACGCAGTTCTTGGTCGTAGTGCCGCTCGCGAAGCGCCGCGGTATCACCCTTCTGGTCACCGGTGAGGTTCGGGAGGACCTCGCGATCAAGACGCAGGTCGTGAGGAAGCGCCGCAGCCACAAAGTGGGGATTGTCTCCGCCGCGGTAGCTCGACGGCAGCGTGTCCTTGACAACGGCAGGCATGAAGACGTTGTCCCATTCGAGTCCTTTGGCGCGGTGGATCGTCAGCAGGGCAACCACGTTTTCATCGCCGAGCCGGGCGGTGTCGAGCTCCTGAGACGTTGCGTCCTGATCAAGCGTGTTGAGGTAGCCCAAGAAGGCCTGCAACGAAGGCCTCCCCTGGAGCGGGCTCCATTCCTCGGCGAGATCCAGGAAACGATACAGGTTGAGCCGCGCAGTCAATGAAGGGTTCGGCGGCAGGGCTGCAATCTCGGCCCAAGCCTCAGTCTCGTCGAGGATGCGTCGGCACAGCTCGACGAGACTGAGGCCTTGGGCCGAAACCAGCAGTCTGCGGTATGTTCGAGCAAACCTCTCGAGACGGGTGCGGGCCTCGCCGCTGACACCTCCGACCTCATCGATCTGGTCGATTGCTTCGAGAAGCGGAACTCCGGCATCATCGTCGTCACGGCTTGGCCGAACCTTGTCGGCAATGGGCTTGAGATCACCAAGGCCGAGGCGGAATGACCCGCCGAGCAAGACTCGCAACAAGGCAGGGGCGTTGGCCGAGTCGGCGACTACGTCGAGCCAAGCCTTCAGGTCGGCGACTACCGGTACGGATAGCAGACCACCGAGCGCCGCGACTTCGTACGGTACGTCGTAGGCCTCCAGCGCGTCCCGGATGAGCGAGATCTGAGCGTTCTTGCGGAACAGGATCGCCATGTCGCTCCACTCGACGCCGTCCTCCTCGTGGAGTCGCACCACCTCTTGGGCGACGCCCACCGCTTCGTCGGCGGCAGAGTGATACCTAGACACGATCAGAGCCCCCGGTTGGATACCTGCCGGGCGGAGCGGCTTGAAACCATCTGCATGGAGCAGCTCTCTGACCCCGTTGGCCAGATTGAGGATGATGGGAGCCGAGCGACGATTGGCCGACAGTGGGAGCGACTCAGCGGCAGCTCCGGTTGCGTCGGGAAAGTGGCTGGGGAAGTCCCGAAAGTTGGCGAGGGACGCGCCGCGCCACTCATAGATCGTTTGGTCGGGATCGCCTACGGCGGTGATCGGAAACCCGTCGCGGAACAGCAGACGGAGCATTTCGCGCTGTCCCGGATCGGTGTCCTGGTACTCATCGAGCAGCACCATCCGATATCGGGAGGCGATTCGAGCAGCGACGACGGGGTTCGCCGCAAGTAGATCGTGGACCAGCCGGACCAGGTCTCCGTAGTCGACCAGCCCGAGCCGTCGTTTGGTGGCCTCCACCCGGGCTGCGATCTCGGCCAGTTCGTAACGACCGCCGGCGATGGCCTCATCGGGTTTGGCTCCCGTCAACAATGCGTCCGCGCCCCGTAGGTTGTCGGCGAGATGCCTCATCAAGGTGGCGGTTTCGTTCACCCGCTGCGGGCCTGCAGTGAGATCGAGGAATTCGTATCCGTTGCCGGTTGAGAGCTCTTCGTGAATCAGCTCCCGGACGTAGCCGGGGCCGATGAGGCGTACGTCGCGCTCCACGCCTACGTACGCACCGAACTCCCTGAGGAGCCCATAGGCAAAGCCGTGATAGGTGGTGACCTCGACCTCGCGACCTTCTCGTGACAGCTCGGGGAGGGCTTCGCGGAGCCGATCGCTCAGCTCCTCGGCGGCCTTGTTGGTGAACGTCAGGCCTAGCGCACGCTCCGGCGCAATCCCAGCGTCTACCGCCGATTGCAGTCGCAGCACGATGGTGGTGGTCTTGCCGGTGCCTGCGCCGGCATCGACCCGGAGGGGTCTGTCTGCCGGGTAAGAGATGATGGCGAGCTGCTCGACTGAAGGAACGATCTTCATGCGAATTGATCCCCTCCCTGTGGTCGGGCCGGACACGAAGTAGCGAAGTCGCATCGCTCACACCAGTCGCCGACCACCGGGTTCCAACGCTCGTCGGCGATGTCCTCACCGAGCTGGATGAGCCGCTGCCCAATCTCAGGAAGGTTGGAGAGGTCCAACGAACGAGTGGTGAGGCTGCTTGTTGTGACGCGAAGTGGGTACCAGAACTCCGCCGCAACCGGCTCGCCGAGCTGTCTGAGCTCCTCATCTGCGCCGACCGCAAGGGCATAGAAGCCGAGCTGTAGTGACTCCTCCGCTTCCTTGGTAGTAGCCGGGCTGTGCTTCGTTGTCTTGTAGTCGACGACACGCACACCGGTTTCGTCCAGTTCGATACGGTCGATGCGGCCCCGCCAGGTGACATCACCGAGAGCGAAAGACACCTTCCGTTCGATTCCGACAGGCCGAGCGTCTGACGGCCACATCGAATAGAGGCGCTCTAGACCCTCCAGTGCCCTCTGTCGCCACGCGCTGGCGAACGGTTCACCGTCGAAATCGGCGGGGTCGAGTAGCTCATCGAGGCGGGCTTCGGCTCGCGCGAAGTTCGAGTGCAGTTCTCCTCGTTGCATCGCCTCGGTCTCGATGTCGTCGAGGACTTGGTGGACCAGGCTGCCGAACCTCGCGTAGATCGAGTCTCCGGCCAGGAACAGCTTCCGTTCAAGCGCATAACGCCTGGGGCACTTGGCGTAGCCATCTGCCTCACTCGGAGACAGCCGCAGCTCTGCTCCGTTGAGACCGTGATCGGGTCCCCGGCTCGCGACCCCGGCGTGGTGGTGGCTGGGCCGCAATCCCCATTGTTCGCCGTCGGCCAGGACCGCAATAGCAGCCAGACGAGTCGGAGCGGCCGCCGTCGGGTCTGCTGCGATGCGGCGCAGATCGGCCTCTGCTTCACGAGGAGAAACGGGAGCGCCGCGGGCGGGTGCTTCTGAGCTGATCTCCTGAAGTGATCCGACGCCGGCCACGAGCGGCAGGAATCGGCTCGGCACGCCCTGGCCCGCCTCGGCTCCGACTGAGGTGGCGGTCCAAACGACACGGTTGCGGGCTCTCGTCATGGCCGTGTAGGCCAGTCGCCTTTCCTCTTGCAGCCTGAACGCCGTGTAGTCGGCTGAATCGGTCGGAAGATGCTCGAGCAGGTGCCGAACCCCGAGAAGTGAGTCGCGGGGGCGCAGGTCGGGCAGCACGCCCTCAACCGCATCGCAAATGAAAATCGTGTGAAACTCGAGTCCCTTGGCTTGATGAAGAGTCGTAACGGCCAAACGGTCGTCATCCGGCCTGCGGAAGCTGAGCAGCGGCTGGGCTTCGAAATCCTCGCTCTCGGTGAGGTTGCGGTAGTCGACCAGGGTGGCCTTCGGGTTGCGCTCATTCCAGCGCGACAACACCTGCACCAAGCTGCGCCATGCCAGACGCTCGTCGTCACGCGAAGCGTCTGTCGCAATTGCCACCGCCTCGTCGAGATGCGACCAAACATGCCAGGCTCCTTGTTCGGCGGGTATCTGATCCGCCCATCGTGGATCGGCCAGCAGCCCGGCGAGGCTTTGTTGCCCGCGGGCGGCCAATGCGTCGGGCCAGCCTCCTTCGCCGGCGGCCATGTGTTCGATCTGTCTGAGCTCGCCGAGGGGAAGGCGATACATCGGGCCCAGCAAGATTCTCCGCATTGCTCGTTCCCGCTCGGCCCGTCGCTCCTGCGGGTCGACGGCGGCAATGAGGTCGAGGACGAACCGCACGGCCGGATGGTCCGAGAGGCGAGAGTCGGGCAGATCGTGGGCCAGACCGCGCCGTTCCAGGGCCCGACTCAACTCGGGTAGGAAGCGCCTCTTCGATCTCACGACGACTCCCATATCGGCAAGGGGCACGCCTTGGGTCAGGTGAATCCGTTCTACCTCGGAGGCAACCCACTCTGACTCTTCGGTCTGCTGCCCGAAGATCAGGACATCGACGCGCCCTTCTGCTCCGGTCGGCTGCACCCGGCCGGCAGCTCCGGGGAGAACTCGCGCCGTCACGTTGACGGCTGATTCCAGGATCGCCGCTGGGGAGCGAAACGACGTTGTGAGGACGATGCGGCGCCCCGGAGCTCCGTCCTGGGATCGGAACGTGTCGGGAAACTCGACGACATTCTCGAGGCGGGCTCCTCGAAAGCTGTACACCGACTGATAGGGGTCGGCCGCGACAGTCAGGTTGTTGTTAGGACTGGTCAAGGCTGCAAGCAGGCGAGCCTGGGCCAACGTCGTGTCCTGGAACTCATCGACGAGCACATAGGCCGGTCGGTCCTCACCGACGCCTGACTCGACGAGACGGACGGCCTCTCTCAACAGCGTGCCGTAGTCGATGCGTTGGCGCGAGACGAGTTCGCGGTCATACCGCTCGAGAAACTCGGGCACACCCTTCCAGTCGTCGCGCCGGCGCGCCCCAATATCTGCCGGAGTCAACAGTTGTTCCGCCGCTCGCAGCACGAAGTCCGTCAACTCTTGGGCGAAAGTGTGGGTATTGAGAATGGCCCGAAAGGCGTTGGACCACCCATCGGGTTCCTCAGATGCGAGCAGCTCGGCCACGAGAGCTTGCTGCTCGGGGCCGGTGAGGACCTGAGTTGCGTCGGTCCAGCCAAGTGAGCTACCGAAGGCCTCGAGGAGCCGAATCGCATAGGAGTGGAAGGTCGCCACATCCAGGTCGCCGAGTGATCCGGCGGTAGACCGGATTCGGTGACGCAGGTCCGACACGCCTCGCCGCCCGAAGCTCAGCAAGAGAATCGAGCTTGTGGATATCGAGCCGCTTTCCAGAAGCGCAGCCGTTCGCCGCACCAGGAACTCGGTCTTGCCGGTGCCGGGTCCGCCGACAATGACCTGGGGACCCGCGAAGGACGCGAGCGCATCTGCCCACTCGTCGGGGTCTATCCGAAGCTCCACGCCCTGACCATCCACACGTCGAAACTAATCCATGGCTGTGACGGATTCTCCGGTCTGTCAGCCCTCGAGGAGCGACTCCTGGTGAGGAGTGGCGTTGCCGTCGCTCAGAATGTGTATCACGTGGAAGTTCCGGTCGATGAGAGCCGGCGCCAGCGTCTTGGCTCGATGGCAATGCACCGGGTTCGTCTCAGAGCAGAGCAACACAACGTGGCTAGTGGCTGCGAGCCCGGCTACCTCGCCGAGGCCCGACTCCATTACTTCTGCGCTCGCTACCGGCCGCCCACCAAGTCGTTCGCCCAGCCACCGATAGCCGAATCCGGCCGATGCCGCCGCGATCTCGAGCTCGCCCTTCGTGAAGTCGGGCGTGTGTCTGGAATAGGGCTGGCTGCGCACGTCGACGATCGTCTGAACTCCGTGTCCGGTGAGAGCGGCGGCAACCGAGTCGAAGTCCCTGTCGCCATGGCCGATCGTCCAGATCGTGCGCTGATCTTCGTCCCAACTGGTGGTGGCCCCGTCCGACATCGCTCGGTAGGGTACATCTGCGGGCGACCATGGAGGACTCTACGTGGCTCTGGAGACGGACTCAGAAGGGCAAGGGGAGTGGGGCTCTCCGCTCTTCTATGAGGCGGTAGCGCAGTTCGATCGGGTAGCCGGCATCATGAACCTCGACGACAACATCCATGAGAGGATGCGAGCGCCGCAACGGGCTCTCGTCGTGACGTTCCCGTTCCGCCGCGACGAGTACGAGACCGTCGATACCGTATTCGGCTACCGGGTGCAGCACCTTCACACAATGGGGCCAACCAAAGGTGGCATCCGCTACGCGGCGGACGTGAACCTCGGCGAGGTGGCGGCTCTTGCGATGCTGATGACCTGGAAGTGCGCCATTGTCGGACTTCCGTTTGGAGGGGCGAAAGGCGGGGTCCGTGTTGAGCCGACTGAGCTGTCGCGCGCCGAGACCCAGCGTCTCACTCGTCGATACACGATGGAGATCATCAACTTCATCGGTCCAGACAAGGATATCCCGGCTCCCGATATGGGTACGGACGAGCAGGTTATGGCCTGGCTGATGGACACGTATTCCACGCACGTTGGCCACACCGAGCCCGCCGTGGTCACGGGCAAGCCACCGTCGATCGGCGGCTCTGTTGCGAGAAGGGAGGCGACAGGTCGAGGGCTAATGAGCCTTCTCCCGTCGGTCGCGTCTCACCTCAGCCTTCCCGTTGAAGGCTCCCGTGTGGCCGTGCAGGGGTTCGGCAACGTTGGTCAGTACGCCGCCCTTGCTGCTCAGCAGATGGGCTGCAAGGTCGTTGCGGTTTCGGACGTTTCCGGTGCTCTCTACAACGAGGACGGCATCGACGTCGCAGATTTGATGCGGTATGTCGTTGAGAACAAGGTAGTTACCGACTACCGGGATGCGGACAAGCTCGATCCCGCTGAACTGCTGACTCTCGATTGTGAATTCCTGGTGCCTGCCGCGGTCGGCGGAGTGTTGAATGCTGGCAATGCCGAGCAAGTCAAGGCGCGGGCGGTTCTGGAGGGCGCCAACGGACCGACCACCGGGGCCGCCGACGAGGTGTTCCGGGAGAACGGCGTTTTTCTGGTCCCGGACGTTCTTGCCAACGCCGGTGGTGTGACGGTGTCATATTTCGAATGGGTGCAGGATCTCCAGAATTACTTCTGGTCAGAAGCAGAGATCGTTGCCCGGCTGAGAGAGATCATGAATCGGGCGTTTTCTGAAGTACTCGACACGGCCATCAGGGAAAAGACCGACATGAGAACTGCTGCGCTCATCAAGGGAATTCGTCGGGTAACCGAGGCCAAACTGGCTCGAGGTGTTTACCCCTAGGCGGCTTCCTGTGCTGCCGGTTGTCCGACGTCTTCACTACGGACCGCGGGACAGATGTCCTGGTAGCTGCACCATCCACACAACCGGCTCGGCCGGGCCGGGAAGTTGCCCGTCTCCAGTGCCTTGTTGATTGCGGACCACAGAGCATTGAGCTGTCGCTCCATTGCGTCGAGCTGCCCGTTGTTGACCGGTATCTCGTAGACGGTGGGCCCGTTCAGGTAAAGCAGACGAAGGGTGACCGGAGTGCGCCCGGTTTGCTGCCTGATGAGCAAGGCATAGATCTTCAATGCAAAGAACGCCGGGATTGCGTAGCGCTCGGGTGGGGCCTTGCCCGTCTTGTAGTCGGTGATGACGAGCCCATCTGCGCACTCGTCCATGCGGTCGAGAATGCCGCGGATGGTCATGTCGCCGAGATCTTGCAGCATGTCGAGCTCGCGCTCGATGGGCTCTATCGATGCCGGATCTTCGGTACCGAAGTAGTTGGCGAGAATGCCAAGGCTCTCAATTCCCCACTCTCGCTCTTCCTCTTGTGACTCGAACATCTCGGGATACTCGATCTCGCGCAGCTCCACCCACGCCTCGCGGAATAGGTTGTAGAGACGCTCCGGCGTCCGTTCCCCAGCCGGGTGATCGAAGAGGCGCTGCAAAGCAAGGTGCGCCGTCGTGCCGCGAGCCTGATGGACGGTCGGCGGTACTTCGATCTTATCGATCGCCTTGTACTTGAAGAGTTGAGGGCACAGTTTGAAATCGCTCGCTCGCGAAGGCGAGAGCGTCTCTAGTTGGATTGGAGTGATGGTCTCTGCAGTCACGCTCCGCATTGTATGGAATCCCTCCGACAAAAACCACACGCGTGTAATTATTCACCCAGATATCCACCTTTGCAACGGTTCCATACTCGTTCGCGAAACATAGAAAAAATGCGCGAAAACTAAACACGCTCTCGAGTTGACGAGATGTGTGGCCCCGCGTACATTCCCACTCGCTCCAAACGGGAAACCAACCGGAGCTGCTGAGACCCCCCGCAAGGGGAGCCACCGAGCGAACGGGCAACCGGGAGCGAAGTAGCAGGTCGAGGCATCGACCCGACGGGCTCGCAAGAGCAGACGGAGGCTTCGGCATCCGGCTTACGGAGGGTCAACCGCCAGCCCGGCTTCGGCAGGGATGGCATTGCCGGAACTGGCTTCGGTCAGGGAAGGCAAGCCGGAAGGGCTTCGGCCCGGAAGGCGACCGGTCCGGCTTCGGCTGGAACGGGATTCGGATCGGCTTCGGCCGTGACGAGGAGGGGCCCCGAGAGGGAAACGCTTCGGCGGATCTCACTCGGGGCTTTCTCGCGCTCGCTCCGGCCCCGAGAGGCGATCCCGCTAGCCGGGTTTCGGGCCGGGCATTCCTAGCTCGAGCCAATTGGCGAATGCGACATCGTTGGGAACGTCTCGTCCTTGGGCGCTTGCCATCACGTAGCGGTGGTGGAGGAAGTCGCAGTACTTCTGCACCACGTCGCCATCAGGTCCGATTTCTTCTCGAATCCGACGCAGCAGCGCCTCGAACACGTCCACCCGCCATCGCATTGCCAGAACCGACTTGTTCACGGGAGTGTCTACGGCCTTGGCCTCGTGATATGTCAAATCGCTGAGAATCTGTCTCGCTTGCCCCTTGGTGGCGCGGATGCCCGTCAGCTGAACCAGGCGGTCTCGATGGTAGAAGCGGCCCCCGACCTCGACCTTGAGCCGGAGTTGTCGACCCCCGTCGACCGGCACGAGGTCTACTTCGCCAACCTGAAAACCAAGCTCGTTCACGCGGTGAACGTGATCGGCGATTCGATAGCCCTCGTCAGGGCCGAGAAGCACCTCTCTGGTCAATTCGTCCCATAGAAGCCCGTAGCGGCGGGCAATGTCCTCCCCGAGACGCAGGTCTGCGTCGTCTAATTCGGTACCTTGCTCGGCGGCGATATCTGCCATGCCGCCGGCAACATTGAGGATCATCACCTCGATGTCTGCCTGCCGTTGACCGGTGGAGAGGCGGTCGTGCAGTTCGGTGGTCTCGGCGTCGACCATGGTGATGTCGAGTGCGGCCGCGTCGTATCGGTAGAGCACGTTGGACAGTGAGCAATCTCCCCAGAAGCATCCGAGCAGATGCAACTCGACCAGAAGGCCGGCGAAGCCATCGAGCAGTTGGTTGCGCCGCCTGCCGAACCCTGTTCCTGATATCAACTCTCGATAGGAGAACGCAAAGTCGAGGTAGCGGGTGATTACGGCGGCGCTCCATTCTTCGGTTTGGTCCACCCACGAGCGCTCGACGATGCCGGCAACTTCGACAACGGAAGCCTCCCGATTCTGCAACTCGCGGAGGGCAGCGAATTCGTTTCTGGCAAGAGCCCTCGGGAGCTCCTTGATGGCATAGACCGCGGATCCGTAGGCCACGAAACGGACAACGTGTCGGTGCACCCCGCGAGGCAGTTCCACGATGTTGGCCAACTCCCAGGTTGCCAACGGAAGATCCCATGGCAGATCGAGGAAGTCAGGGTTGTCGGGGAGAATGGTCAGATGAGGTGTTGCCATCAGGTGATCTCGCAGCCGGGAGACGATTCGATCAGGACAACTCTCGCTTCATCCTCGGGCCCGCTGAAGAAGCCTCGCAGCTCACCCGATCCGATCGTCGCGGACCAGGTCCATGTGTCTGCCGCCTCGTTGTAGGTCTCTTCGAGTGCGCTTCCATATAGGGTACGCAACTCGTCGCGTGTCGAGCCAAGGCGAACTCCGTCAACCGTTGTCAGATTCAAGTCACGCGGGTCCGTGGCTCCCTCATTGCGGCTGAAGTCGTAGCCGTAGCTATACGCAAAGAGCCGGCCGGCCGTGTTTTCGTTTTCTGGCGAAATATCCCCCGAGTCGGAAACGAAGAACAAGTAGAGGCTTCCCCAACCGGCGGCGCGCATGGCCATCCCGGGGCAAGTCCCATAAAGAGCGGAGTCTGGTGGGATCCACCCGCTGTCAACGTCTGGTTCACCGAAGAACGAGTTCAGCTCCGTGAAGACGGATTCGGGCGGTTGGCCGAGATCGACCGCCCCGATACCGTCGACACGAACCTCGATGCCTACTGTCGGGGGATCAGTCGACGTCGACTCGGAGCCGCCGCAGGCGGCGCTCAGGACAACGAATGCAGACCCGACTGCGAGCAAATAGACCAACCTGTAATGCGTCATGAAGTCCCGCAAGTTAGCTCGCGAAATCAAAGGTTCGTTCGCGAAAAGTAAATAGCGTTTCAATTTGACCGGCCCATTATGGGTCGCGTATATTCACTTTCGAACCGGCCGGGGAAACCCGGACGGGGACCGGAAGCCCGCAAGGGTGGAAGGTGTCACCAGGCCCTTCGGGGACTGGAGGCGAGTCCGGAAGGCTCGGCTCCCTTCGGGGAGACGACCCTAGCGGAGGAATCGAAGGGACTTGTCCCGGAGAGGACGAAGCGAAGGGGAACACCGGAAGGACAGCCCAAGGGCAACGGCTTCGGTCGGGGCTCATGGGACATCGGTTAGACCCTCGGGTCTAGCTGATAGGTGAAATCCCGAGAGGATGAAGCTTCGGCAGAATTCACTCGGGATTTCCCGCGTCACAAGCACTTGTGGCAGCTTCGCCAACAGAGCGCGCCACCGACAGGGCCCCTCCAACCTCCCTCGCACCATGTCTGGATACGGGGGCCGGATACTCGATACTGGAACCGACTCTCGCTCCGCGGTGCCCCTCACCCGAGTACTCTTCCGCCTATGGCTTATCCCACGAAGAACCTCACAGAGGGCGAGCGGGTCATCCGCGAGTTCCGACCTCACTGGCGGCTACTGGTCATCCCAGCGTTCTGGTTCATTGCCGGCATCGTTGCGATCGTCTTGATCAACGGCCCGATCCCGCCGGACGGGGGGCCGGCGGATCTCGTGCTGTCGCTATTGGTGGCGGCCGCCTTCATACCTCTCGTGGTGCAGCCGCTCGTCAAGTGGTGGTTCACGTCCTATGTGCTCACCAACGAGAGGTTGATTACTCGCACAGGAGTGATAGCACGCTCGGGGGTGGAGATACCGCTCGAGAACATCAACAACATTCTCTTCAGCCAGAACGTGCTGGAGAGAATCCTGGGGGCCGGTGATCTTCTCATTGAGTCGGCCGGCGAAAGCGGGCAATCGCGCTTCAGTGACATCCCGGATCCCGATGGGTTCCAGTCGCTGCTCACCAAAGTGCGCGAGGAACGCAGCAAGGAAATCTCACAGGTGCAGGTGGCGGGGTTTTCGGAGGCCGCGCAGCCGGATGCAACCGAGCGCTTGGAGCGGCTGGCCCGCCTCTACCGAGACGGAGTGATCACCGAAGAGGAATACAAGGACAAGCGGCAGAGGCTTCTCGACGAGATCTAGCCGCGCGGGTCGTCCTCAACGGACTTCTTCCTTTCCTCGATGACGCGATTGATTACGTCGCGACTCTGACTCAAGGACTCCAGTCGCTGCGCCGCCTCAGGCGTTTGGTCCCCCGCTTCGACTGCCGCGATGCGCTCGTTGATTTCGGCGACTTTGTCCGATAGCTGCTCGACAGACTCGGCGAGATCCGCCTTGTCGAAGGCCAGCGCCTCGAGGTCGCCTCGTTCGGTAGTTGGAACCACTGGGTCGGAAGGAATCATCGTGTCGCCCTGCACCTGTCGTTGATTCATGAAAGATGGCGACACAATCTCAATTCCGGCGGCATGGAGCCGATCCAGCATTGCCACCCGGAGATCTGAGCGGGCAGTGAGCAGGCGGCGCGGTTCATTGAGCAGGCCCGTCACCCAATACGTCACGGCAAAGTCGCCAAGATCCCTCACTTGTATCACAGGGTCGCTCAGGCCGACGTCGGCCACTGCGGCCGTCAACGCTTCACTCACATCGTGATGGTGAACGTCGTACCCGAGGGACACGGTCGCAGACGCAATGGTTCCGCTTGACCGGACCACGGTGAGTGGTTCGGTCGCCAGGCGGAGATTGGGGAGCACGGTGAGATCGCGGGTCTCCGTCTGAATCTCAGTGTGGAACAGCCCCACATCCGTGACGCGCCCGAAGTGTTCGCCTGACTTGATGAAATCACCGGGCCGGAAGCGCCGGGCAGAGCGAATCATGATTCCGGCCAAGCCGTTGCCGACGTGAGTTGTCGCTGCCAGACCGACGACTGCGGTCACCAGCAATCCGATGACCCCGAGCAGCGCATTTCGTTCGCTCTCAGGAACGGGCAGGGCAAGGACGATGGCTATCACGCCAATCAGGGCGAGGCCGATGATGATCAGTTGCTCGCGGACGTGAATGTGCGCCTGGTCGCTTTCGCGGCGCCGATTCATCCAAATGCGACCGGCCACTGTGCCGGCCAGCACGACGGCCACCATGATCACAATCGGGCCGAAGCGCTCGAAGATGTCGCCCAAATCCACGTCTGGCATCGTACTCAGCGAATCTCACGTGCCAGGGTTACGCCAGGACGAAAGAAGCAACCGCCTCGATGTGGAAGGTTTGGGGGAAGAGGTCGACTGGCGTGACTTGCAGGAGCTGATAGCCATGACCAGCCAGGAGGAGCGCATCACGAGCAAGGCTCGCCGGGTCACATGACACATAGGCCAGCTTGAACGGATCTCCGGCGGTGACCGCAGCCACACCCATCTCGCCGAGGCCCGTCCGGGGCGGATCGACAACTGCGAGATCCGGGTATTCGTCCAGCTCTGCTGCGACCTTCTCCATCTTGCCCCTGATGACTCTGTGGTCGACCTTCGCATCGCTGAGGTTGCGCCGGAGGTCGTCTATCGCAACTCGGTTCGACTCGACGGCAATCACCCGGTCCACTTTGTTTCCCAAAGCAACGCCGAACAGCCCAACTCCCGCGTATGCGTCGAGCAGCGAGTCGCGCTCAGTCGGCACCAGGAACTCCTCGACGAGGCGCACCAGGGCAGTTGCCCCGTGGCTGTTGTTCTGGAAGAAGGCGGTACCGCTGATGCGGTAGCGATGGCCTTCGATCTCCTCACGGATACGAGCGGTGCCGTCGATGCCTTCCACGGTGCGGCCGTTCATCACACCGAGCGCGGCGTCCCACGTCTCAGCTTGAGGTGGCAAGTCACCATCGACGATCACCAACGCATCTCCAGTATTGGTACCGCATCGCAAGGTGATTCTCTCCACGCCGGTCAAATCGCCGAGGGAGTCGAATATGCCGCGCAAGCGCGGGTCGAGAAGCTCGCACACGTCGAGGGGCACGAGGTCGTGAGAACGGGACCGATGCATGGCCGGTTTGCCGTCCAGGACCTTGAAGTCCATGCGGTTGCGGTAGCCGAACGGCGGGCCGGCCGCGACGATTTCGTTCACCGGGGGCTCTGCGATCTTTCCGATGTGGCCGAGCTGCGACACGACAGTGTTGCGCTTCCACTCGAGCTGGGCTTCGTAATCAGCATGCTGCCATTGGCATCCCCCGCAGCTCCGCGCGTGGGGGCAGCGGGGTTCGATTCGGCCGGGCGCCGGTTCCCGCACTTCGACGAGTTCAGCCCGCGCCCACGAGCCCCCGTCCTTGAGGATGCGTCCGACCACGGTCTCGCCTGGCATCACGCCGGGCACAAAGTGGGCCTTGCCGTCTACGCGGCCAACTCCTTCACCGCCGTGGGCAATGTCGTTCACCTCGAACTCAACCAGGGACCCCTGGGCAGGAGCTGTCATGGCGCCACGCTATCGCACGCCGGCGGCGCGAGAAACCGGCGGCCTATCAAGAGGCGGCACACTCGTGACGACCGCGCCTTTGGAGTCGCGATGTGTTTCTCCGTAGGCACAGCAACGACGTCGGGACACAGATCCGTCTAGCCACCGAGCGGAACTCGGACCTAACCTGGGTTGCCCCGAGACATGAGGAGCAAAGTGGCGATTCTGACGAGCCCACTGGGATCAGTTGACATTCCTGACGTCTCGATCACCGAGTTCATGTTGCGCCGGGTTGACGATCACCCAGACAAGCCGGCGCTCATCGACGGCATGACCGGCCGTACGCTCACCTACAGAGAGCTGCGCGATGCCATTCACCACGTTGCCGGTGGCCTCGCTGAGACCGGGTTCGGAAAGGGCGACGTGCTCGCCATCATGGCGCCCAACATCCCCGAGTACGGAGTCGCCTTCCATGCGGTTGCTCTCCTCGGCGGCATCGTCACAACGATCAATCCGACGTACACGGCACATGAGGTCCTTCACCAACTCGTGGACGCCAACGCCAAGTACCTGGTGACCATCGGGATGTTCCTGGAGACCGCACAGGAGGCCGCCGCCGGAACGCATGTGGAGGAGATATTCACATTCGACGGGGCGGAAGGCTCGACGCCGTTTGCGTCACTGCTCGGCGAAGCCAAAGTGAGTGAGCAAGTTGCGGTCGATCTGGGCGAGGACATCGCAGTGCTGCCCTACTCGTCGGGAACGACCGGACTGTCGAAGGGCGTGATGCTGACACATCGGAACCTCGTTGCGAACCTCGCGCAGGCCGAACCAATGCTCGAAATGGATCCTGACGGTGAAGTGCTCGTTGCTGTTCTGCCGTTCTTCCACATTTACGGTATGCAGGTGTTGATGAACGGCGCTATCGCCAACGGCGCGACGGTGGTGACCATGCCCCGATTCGACCTGGAGCTGTTCCTGGGAATCCTCGAGGATCACGGCGTGACCCGCGCCTATGTAGTGCCGCCGATCGTGCTCGCAATGGCGAAGCACCCCATGGTCGACGACTACGACCTGTCCAAACTCAAGGTCCTGTTTTCCGGTGCAGCGCCGCTCGGAGCCGAGGTGTCGGATGAAGCCGCCAAGCGGACAGACTCCATCGTTGTCCAGGGGTACGGTCTCACTGAGACCAGCCCCGTGACTCACGCCACGCTCATGGGCGATACCAAGCCGGGCTCGATTGGCTACTGCATTCCGCTCACCGAGGTCCGCATCGTGGATCCCGAGTCTGGAGAGGATTGCGAAGTCGACCAAGACGGCGAATTGTGGATTCGTGGCCCGCAGGTGATGAAGGGATACCTGAACAACCCTGCGGCCACTGCGGACTGCATCGATGCTGCTGGCTGGTTCCATACCGGCGATATCGGCCACGTCGACTCAGACGGCCACTACTACATAGTTGATCGGCTCAAGGAGCTGATCAAGTACAAGGGCTTCCAGGTGCCGCCGGCAGAGTTGGAAGCACTGCTACTGACGCATGCGAGCGTGGCAGACGCCGCGGTGATTCCAGTACCGGATGAGGAGGCGGGGGAACTGCCGAAGGCATACATCGTTCTCAAGCCTGCGATTCCGGCAACTGCGCACGAGATCATGGACTTCGTCGCAGAGCACGTCGCGTCGTACAAACAAATCCGCATCATCGAGTTCATCGACGAGATTCCCAAGTCCGCCTCAGGGAAGATTTTGCGACGGGTACTGCGCGACAAGTCTGCCTAGCTGCGGTCTGCTGCGGTTTCGATGACGCCGCGCACGTGGGCGGGGGTCATCGAGAGGGCTTCGCCGATCTGCTCCACTACCGCGATCTCTGTGGGGTCGATGGATCCGTCGGAAGCTGCGAGCCGCATTGAGGCGCTGAGGACCGCTTCTTTGCCATGATCGTTGAGGATGCCGCCGAGCTCCTCGAGATTGTCGACGAGATGAGCCGGGTTGAGGTTGTTGAGGTCGTCGTCGAAGTCCGCCTCGCCGTATTCGACGTTGGCGAACTGCCTAACCACATCGGTAGCCACCCGCCGCTCCGCGGCGTCGACATGTCCGTCGGCAACCGTCAACGCCACTGCGACGTGCCGGATCGCTTGAGTCATCACGTCTTGGATCGTGGCTCCCGTTGGTGCCTCCAGCACGTTGGTGTAGTAGGTGGACTTGCAGCTGGTGCACTCGATGTAATCGCCGAGCCGATCGAGCGGAATGATCGGGAGAAAGAAGAGCGTGAAGTAGCGGCGGGCTTCTTTGTGCTCGTAGCTGCGATCTCCACCCTCGCGCGGGCAGTAGAACTGGCCGGAGCCGATGGTATGGGAACGGCCGCGAGTGCCGAAGATGACGAGCATCAAACTCTCCTGCTGGTTGTCACACGATTATCGGCAGGTGGATTCGATGCCTGAGGGGGTCTCACGGCACCCACGGTTCGGCGTCGTGGCTGAACCAGACCCGGTCGGGCTCCATGGCCTTGATCCGGGCGGCAACCGATGGAAAGTGTTCCACTGCCGGTGCCAGTCCTTCAGCTGAGACTCCGGTTGTCAGCTCGGTGCGATCGTGTAGTGCCTGCCCGGCGATCACCATGGTTGTCGGTCCGGCGTCGATGAGCACGGACTGATGACCGGCGGTGTGGCTCGGTGTGGGCACGACGGTGACTCCCGGCGCGACTTCGGCACGTCCTTCAACCGGTTGGTGGAGGGCTCCTTCGAAGTCAATCCACTCTCGAACCGTGAATCCAGGGATCGTGGCGGCTTCGAACTCGCGGCGTTGGGCAACGATCGGTATTCCGGGGAAATAGCGGTTGCCGCCAATGTGGTCGAAGTGGAGATGCGTGTTGATGATCAAGGTGACGTCCGCGGTTGCGACACCGGCAGTTGCGAGGCTCGCCGGGATATCGACGGGCTCGAGGGCATAGGCCGAGTCGATGCCGTGGTGGCCGGGTCCCGCGCCCGTGTCGACGAGGATCGGACCGTCTTCGTGCATCAACAAGTATCCGAAAAGCGGATAGTCAGAACCGGCCCGCGGATGCGAGTCGGGAAGCGTTGCGCCGCCAAGCCTGAGCTGGATGACTTCCATGCGCCCATGATGGCCGCTTCGGGTCGCATCCGTAGACACCTACCCTTTTCCCGGTGTTAGGCGAGCTCATTTCCACAGTCGGCGTGCAGGAGGTTTACCGCCCCGGCGGCGCGGTTGGTGTCATGGCGATCCACGGTGGTTTGGAAGAGGGCACCGCCACCATGGCCGTTGCGGTCGCAGAGGCGACGGGTGCCTCGCTGTACACGGTGGTCCAGCCCGAATCGTTGTGGTGGCATATACCTTCCATTCGATTCGACCCCGCTGAGTCGCGAGCCTTGGCTTCCTTCATCGGCTCGGTTCGCACTGCTCTGTCTCTGCACGGCTACGGCGAGCCCGGCCTCGAGTCGACCGCGCTTCTCGGGGGGAAGAATCGGTCCCTGGCGGTTCTCATTCACGCCGAGCTGGCGAAACGTGGCGTCGAGTCGCTCGTCGAACTAGATGCCATCCCGAAACGACTCCGGGGGGTACATAGACTCAATCCGGTCAATCTGCCGCCCGAAGCAGGCGTCCAGGTCGAGCTGCCTATGGACTTGCGGGCAGGCCGGTCGCACGATCTGGTCGTCGAAGCATTGGTAGCCGCCGTCGGGTCCGCTTCGGCAGAGCCCCGCCAGCCGGCCGCTCGCTAGGCTCGGCGCCCGCATGAGATCGTTTCACGCAAACTGGTTCTGGGTCGCGACCATCGTGACCGGCGCCGTGGGACTCTGGGGCGTTGGCATGGCGATTGCCAAGCGCGAGCTCGGTCGTGGATTCCTGGCCGCCCGTGCCTTCGCATTTGCGGTCATGAGCGTCCAGATCGGCGCCGGCCTCGTCTTGTGGGGTAGGGGGGAGCGGCCGGGCAACGGTTTTCATGTCTTCTACGGAATCGTCATCGTGGTGACCTTCTCCTTCGCCTATCTGTATCGATCCGCCATGAACAGGCGGCCCGCTCTGGCGTATGGGTTGCTACTGCTCTTTGTAATGGGGCTCGGACTCCGTGCTTGGTCCAACGTCACACTGTGATGCCCGAATACCATGCGGAGGACTTGATCGAGAGATGAGGAGAGCCAAGTGCTTCTAGAAGGCAAGCGGCTGGTGATCACCGGTGTGCTCACTGACGACTCGATTGCGTGGCACGCGGCTCGGATCGCCATAGAAGAGGGCGCAGAAGTGGTACTGACCGGCTTTGGGAGGGGCATCCGGCTCACCCAACGAGCTGCCAAACGCCTCCCGGTCGAGCCCGATGTGATCGAGCTCGACATCAACGAGCCGGCACACATGACGGCTCTCGCAGCCGATCTCGACCAGCGGTGGGGTGCGTGTGACGGAGCTCTCCACGCCATTGCATTCGCACCCGAAGACGCACTAGGCGGAGCCTTCCTCGACACGCCGCCGGAGTCGGCGGCAACCGCTTTCATGACTTCTGCGTACTCGTACAAGACCCTCGCCGTCGGCCTGCGGCCCCTTATGCAGAAGGCCGGCGGGGGAGCGCTGGTAACGCTCGATTTCGACAACACTCAGGCGTGGCCGGCCTACGACTGGATGGGCGTCGCCAAATCGGCGTTGCAGTCCGTAACGCGCTACCTGGCACGGGACCTCGGAGCCGACCGCATCAGGGTCAATGCCGTGTCGGCCGGGCCGCTAGGCACGGTGGCTGCGAAATCAATTCCCGGCTTCTCTCAATTCAAAGAAGTATGGGACCAGCGGTCGCCGCTGACATGGGACACGGCCGATCCTGCGCCCGTGGCCCAGATGTGCGCCTTGCTGCTCTCTGACTGGACCCCCATGACTACCGGCGAGATCGTGCACGTCGACGGTGGGTTCCACGCCGTGGCCGCCGGCGGGGAGAGCTAAGCCGACTTCTCCGATTCGAGCGGCACATCCGGCGCCTGCAGCTCGATATGGTCTTGTGCGGTTGTCGTGCGTGCGGGCAGGCCGACTGTGAAGGTCGCTCCGCCGCCAATGGTGGGTTCGAACCAGACCCTTCCGCCCATCGCCTCGGTGAGCCCGCGTACGATGGAAAGGCCCAAACCGGTGCCGCCCTTTGACCGAGTTGCGTGGCCCGCGACTTGTGTGAAGCGATCGAAGATGTGGTCGTGAAGCTCGTATGGAATTCCCGGCCCATGGTCGATTACCGACAGCCAAACCTCACCGCGTCGCTGCCTCGCCCAAATCTCGACGGGGCTGTCCGGTGCATACTTGATGGCGTTGTAGAGCAAGTTGGTGACGATCCGGCCCAGATGGTCGGGGTCGCAGCGCAGGTGGTTGGCTTCGGGTTCGATGTCCAGAGTCACCATCCCCTCGGAGTCAGGAACTCCCTGCACGGTATCTGCAAGGAACGTCTCCAATTCGACGAGCTGGGGCCGCATCGGTAACGCCTGGTTGTCGATGCGCGACACCACGAGAAGGTCCTCGATCAGCGAGCGCAGCCTGTTGGCCTGGCGGTGGGCGGTCGAGAGAAGCTGTTGTGCATTCGGGTCGGGAGGGGCCAGCTGCGGTCGCTGCAGTGTGCGCAGGGAGCCGATTATCGAAGTGAGCGGGGTACGCAGCTCGTGGCTCACAGTCGACACGAAGTCCGTCTTGAGCTTGGCGAGTTCTGCCATCTTCTCGCCTTCGTCACGCACCTCCTGATACCGCATCATCTGGTTGAGAACCAACGCGGAGGGACCAGCCAAGCCCTCGAGGGCAGTTACGTCTTCCTCCGTGAAGTCGCCTTCGTGCTTGTCGGCGATCATCAGCACACCAATGATGCGGGCTTCTATGCGAAGCGGTACGGCGAGGATCTGGCTGGCGTCGAGGTCGATGAGGAACTGAGCACGATTCTCTCTCTGCTCCAGGTTCTTGACGATTGAAGGCTCGCCGCTCGTGAAGACTCGCTGGTTGATGCCGCCCTCGACCAGAGGAAGCATGTAGCCCTCCGCGCGCAGCGTGTGGCCTGCCACCCAAATCGGAGAGAGGACTTCGAGCGCCTCTTCCTCCGAGCGGTAAATCATCACTACGCCGGTGCGGGCCTGGATGGCACCAACAACCCGACCGACGATTTCCGGCAGGACGTCCGACAGGTCGGTGCCTGTTCCAATCGTCCGCGATACGTCGTAGAGGTGTTGCAGCTCGCCCTCGCGTTCGGTGAGCTCGACGTCGCGTGCCACCAAGTTCTCCAATCTTTGCGCTGTGGTTCGCATTTGTTTGCGGATTCCCGTCGCGGCGATGAGGAGTAGAGCTGCGGCCGTTGCGAATGCGCCGAGCCGGCTGATGTTGTTTGGAGTGAGTCCTTCGAAATCTCGACCTTGGACGACGAGGAAATAGCAGACGATCGACACGAGAGATACGGCTGTTGTGATTAACGGATTGGCCAGTGCAGCGGCGGTGAAGACGACGATTGCGAGGAACGCAATCGCAAGGACATCGTCTGTGGCCACAGAATCCGCGACGAGCAGCGCGCCCGCCATGGCTCCGGCCCACGCCAGCAATCCAATGTCGCCCCAAAACGTCATGAGCAAGGTGCGCCATGGCGCAAACACGGCTGCCACGAGTGCCAGGCCGAGAGCGAAGACCGGGGTGCGAACGTCGGGATCGGACAAGTTCCCATCGCCGAGTAGGTGGATCGTCAGCGCAATGAACCCGACAACCGAGAGCGCCTGCCCGAGGCGGACGACGTTGAGTCGGTATTCGAGAAACTGGCGTTGTTCGATCATCTGCTCGAATTCTCGGTCATTTTGGGCCGGACCGTGGCATTTGTCGGAACACGCTGACTTTGCGCCCTCCAACGGTAACCTCGGGTTGTGGCCCGGGTATTACTTCTTTTCGGTGGAAGATCGGCTGAGCATGAGGTCTCATGCGTATCTTCTGTGGCGGTTTTGGACGCGCTCAATGGAGCTGGTCACCGGGTGATTCCTGTTGGAATCGACCGTGAGGGCAGCTGGTTTCTCGCCGATTCGACGAAGCGCCCCATGGAAGCCGCAGGGCGTTCAGTGTCGCTGCAACTCCCGGGAGGGACCTTGCGGTCGGAGGACGACGAAATCGGGTTTGATGTGGTCTTTCCGGTTTTGCATGGCCCATTTGGTGAAGACGGGACGATTCAAGGTGTGTTCGAGATCGCCGGTATTCCATACGTGGGCTGCGGAGTGCTGAGCTCTGCGCTTGCAATGGACAAGGACAATGCCAAGAAGGTCATAGAGGCGGCCGGAATCGCGACAACGCCATGGATGGTCGTGAGAGCCGACGGCTTCGCCGACCCGGGCACGACGGTCGCTGAGCTGGTCAAAGCCATGGGCCTTCCGCTTTTTGTCAAGCCGGCAGAGCTCGGCAGCTCCGTCGGCGTATCGAAGGCCGAAACCGAAGCGGAGCTCAAGGACGGGATCAGGGCCGCATTCCGCTACGGCAACAAGGTGATGGTCGAGGAGGCCATCGACGGCCGGGAGATCGAAGTGGCAGTCCTCGAAGGTCCCCGTGTTTCTGTGCCGGGTGAGATCGTCATCAAAACCGAGTGGTACGACTACGACTCGAAGTACAACGACGCTTCAAGCGAGTTTGTGGCTCCCGCCAGCTTGACGGAGCCGGAAGCTGCTCTGGTCCGTTCGCTTGCTGCCAAGGCGTTTGATGCACTCGAGTGCAGCGGCCTTGCCAGAGTTGATTTCCTGTACGAGCAGGGAGGACGTGGCTTCCTTCTGAATGAGCTCAACACGATGCCGGGATTCACCCCGATTTCGGGATTCCCCAAGATGTGGGAAGCGAGCGGCATGACTTACCCTGAGCTCTGCAACGAGCTGGTCGAACTGGCGCTGTCCTAACCCAGGTCCGCCGTCTTCAATCCGGCTCGGCCCCGGTACAATCCGCTCCACTATTCGAAGGGGTATCAATGGTCGAGGCTTACATCCTCATTCAGACCGAAGTCGGCAAGGCCGCCTCGGTGGTGCAAGAAATCGCCGGCATCGATGGCGTAACGTCGGCAGACCCCGTTACGGGCCCATACGACGCTGTGGTGCGGGCCCAAGCCCCCGACGTCGATGCACTTGGCAAGCTGGTAGTTGCCCAGATCCAGAGCGCCGTCGGCATCACCCGCACGCTGACCTGCCCGATCATCAAGCTATAGAAGGCAGTCCGGCTAGGGATACGAGATACCGGGTGCGCCGCGTCGGCTCAGTAGCCGTCTGAGCCGAAACGGAGCCGATACGCGTACATCTTCCCGCTGGCTTCTTCAACGTCGAAGACGACACGCTGGCCTTGGCGGAGGGTGCGGAACAGCGATCCGCTGAGCGAGCCGGGGCGCAGCAGAACTTCGGATTTGTCGTCATCACGAACGATCACGCCTGCGCCAGTCGTCGGATCGTAGACCTTGACGACTCCCTGCATGCGTTTAGACCTTCTCGACCTTCCCGGCCTTGAGGCACGAGGTGCACACACGCATGCGCCGCGAATTGCTGCCGTGCTTGACCCGAACACGCTGGATGTTCGGTAGCCACCGGCGCGACGAGCGCTTGTGCGAGAAGCTCACTTGTTTTCCTGTCCACGGCTCTTTGCCGCAGACTTCACATCGGTACGCCATGCAGAAGACCTCCTGAGGCGGGCGCAAGCATAACAGGGTTGGTCTGGGTCGAATCGGGATCGTGGCTGGGAAGTGGGCGCGGCTGCGTGGGGTGGGTCCGGGTTGGGTGTGTCGGTTTGCGGCGAAGGGGAGGTTGTCTGGGGTTTGGTTGGGTGGTGGGGTGGTCGGGTCTACTTGTGTCCTTCTCCAGCGTGCCGTAGGCGAGCGTTGGGGGAGGTGGCACGCCGTAGGCGTGACGGAGGGGGAGCTAAGTGCGTGCAGGCAGGTCCGGGAAAGGATCGGCGAGGATTGGGGAGCTGAGACCAAGTCTGGAACCCCAACGTTACGCGCTAATCACATGTAACTGCCTGTTTCTTGTCTCACCTGTCTGTCACTATGTTCACATGTTGTCCACTACAACAATCGACATCGACAAGGTCGCATCCTCGTTCCCCACGATCGATGCCATGGAAACGGAGCTGCAACGCCTCGAAGGACTCATCTCCCGGGTGCGGGCCCGCCAAGTCGAGATCCTCGCCGCCGTCGACCACCTCCAGGTACCAGCCTGGGACGGATGCCGCTCCCTCCAGGAATGGATAGCAGGCCGCCTCGATATACAACCCCGCAACGCCTCCGACCTCGCAGTCCTGGCTAAGTCCGGCCCAGTAGAGGTCCACGATGCGTTGCGTGCCGGAGTCGCCTCGACGGATCGGGCGGCTGGGATGGCCCGCCTCGTCAACGCCGGCGCCACCGAGACCGTATTAGACCGCGCCGGGGGTGTATCCGTCGGCCAGTTGGGTCAGCTCATGGCCCGACACCGCCCCATGACACCCATCGATGAGACCGAAGCGTTCCAGGCCAGGCGGTTGTGGTTCCAACCCAACCTCGGCAACACCCTGGCAACCGGGTCGTTTGCTATGACCGGTGCCGACATGGAAGCAGTCCTCACCGAGCTAGACCGCCGCGCCGACGAGATCATCGACCCCGGCGATGAACACCGTCCCCGCCTCGAACAACGCCGCATCGACGCACTCGTCTCCCTAGCCCTCGACGGCGTGGCACCGGTAGCGCCCGATGGGCCAGCGCCCCGCCGTCTCCCCGCTCACATCTTCATAGACGCCACCGAATGCCAACGCACCCAAGGACAAACAGGCGCCACCACCCGCTCCGGCATCAAAGTCGGCCCCAACACCCTCCAAGAGATCCTCTGCACCGGGGACACCCAAACCACCCTCATCGACAGCAACGGACTCAAAACAATCCCCACCAATGGTGACCGCCTCCCCCACCGCACCCGCGACTACGTCTTCTACCGCGACGGGGGCTGCCAAGCCGACGGGTGCACCTCCCGCTACCGCCTCGAACCCCACCACATCATCCACCAAGCCAACGGCGGCGACCACCACCCAGAGAACCTCGTCCTCCTCTGCTGGTTCCACCACCACATAGTCATCCACCAATACGGCTACACCATCAACCCCGCCTCCCCACCCGGCCGACGCCGACTCCTCGCCCCCGGCGTAACCCGAGCCCCACCCAACGAGTAGAACCACACCCCTGCCACGAACCCAACAACCGACGCCCTCCCAAACCACAAGGCTGATCCGGCACCAGCGCCGGTTTGTCGGCGCGCCCGCACACACATCGCCGGTTCTGCGCGGTGCTCGCCGGTCCGCCCCGGTGTCTGGTTGACTGGCGTAGTGGAGAAGAGAATCCGCTTTCCCATCCTCACCGAGCGATTGTCGGTTCGACCACTTCGCATCGAGGATTCCGGCGCTTTGCATGAGCTGTACTCCGATCCAGTAGCGATGCAGCATCTCGAGTCGGAACTTCCGCGCTCGGTTGAGGAGTCGAAACGGTGGGTCAAGGACAAGATTGACCTGCACGATGAGACGGGTCTGAGTCTGTGGGCAGTCGTGCTATCAGCGACTGGCGAGGTCATAGGTGATGCGGGACTTCACCTGCTGGAGGATGGTGAGACCGTCGAAGTCGGAGTGCGCATTGTCCGCCGACTGTGGGGACGCGGCTATGGACGAGAAGCTGCCGACGCCTGTGTCGAGGCGGGGTTTAGGGAGTTGGATCTGGTCAGGGTTGTCGGAGTGACTGACCCCGCCAATCAGGCCGCCATCCGTGCGATGCGGCAAGGCGGTATGACCGAAGTCGGTCTCGAAACTCACTACGGGCGAGAGTGGATCGTCTTCGAGGTCACACGCACATAACGAAGCACGTCTGCGCTTGGGCCTCCGGCCCCAGCGAGCAGCCGACCACTCACCTCTCAATCCTGACCTACCCTTAGCCGCATGGCCGGGCGACCGCTTTCATACCTTGCCTCACTACCCACTGACGTCGTCAGGGGGATCGGCGCGGCCTATTCCAAGAAGCTGTCCAGCGTCGGCATCGACTCGGTGGCTGACCTACTTCTGCACGCGCCACGGCGCTATCTGGATCGATCCCAGGAGTTCGACCTGGCTGCGGTGCCGCTGGGCGAAGAAGTAACGGTGACTGGAATCGTCACCAAGGTCAACAGGATTCGGCTGCGCGGCAAGGGGAACCGCATGATGGTCGACGGCTACATCACCGATGGAACGACGGTGCTGCAGGCTCGGTGGTTCAACCCGTATCTCAAGATCGAAGAGGGATGGGAAGTGCTTCTGGCCGGCAAAGCTGAGCGGTTCCAAGGCAAGCTGATGATGAAGAGCCCTGATGTGGAGCGTGTGGGTCGCGAGACTTGGCTCACGAGCCAGATTGTGCCGATCCACCCGAGTGCCGGAGGAGTCAAGTCTGTCGACATGCGCAAGTCGATTAAGAACGCCCTCGATCGGGCTCGGCCTATTCACGATTCACTTCCGGAGGATATTCTCGATCGGCTCGACCTGGTTGACCGCGACTTCGCTTTGGCCAACATCCACTTCCCGGAGGAGATCGCCGACGTCACGCCGGCGCGCAAACGACTCATTTTCGACGAGTTGTTCAGACTCGAGCTAGCGCTGGCCCTGCGCAAGCAGCGTGTCATGGAGGAGTCCAAGGGAGTTCACCACGAGACGGGTGGCGAGCTCGTGAAGAGATTCATCGCCGCTCTCCCTTACGATCTGACCGGAGCCCAGAACACGGCGATTGCGGAGATTCAGGCCGATCTTGCCACCGGCCACGCCATGCATCGCCTGCTGCAAGGCGAGGTGGGAAGTGGCAAGACCGTTGTCGCCGCTGCATCGCTGCTCACCGCGGTGCAAGGAGGGTTCCAGGGCGCGGTCATGGCGCCGACCGAGGTGCTTGCCGAACAGCACTATTTGGGCTTCCGGGATCTCTTCGAAACGGCAGGCATGTCTCCGCCGGAACAGGACGGATCTGCCATGGAGGGTCAGGACAGCCTATTTGGCGGCCAGGAGCAATCGAACGGTCCGGTCGTCCGGATGGCCCTTGTCACGGGCAATTCGGTCGAGGCCAACTTCGTCACGGCGGGTACTGCCAAGCGGCCCGATGTGATGGAGTGGATTGCCGATGGCAGCGTTGACTTGGTGGTTGGTACCCACTCTTTGATCCAGGAATCCATGAGCTTCTCCCGCCTTGGTGTTGCCGTCGTAGATGAACAGCACAGGTTCGGCGTCTACCAACGTGTCACTCTGCGCGAGAAGGCCGATGGCTACGACCCAGACATGCTGATCATGACCGCAACGCCGATTCCGCGGACACTCGCGATGACTCTGTACGGCGATCTGGAGGTGAGCACCCTTGACGAGATGCCGCCCGGACGCATACCGGTTCAGACGGTGAATCTGCCCAAATCCAGAATCGGGGACGCGTTCGACCTGATTCGCAGGGAGGTCGCGGCCGGCCGCCAGGCTTTCGTCGTTGCCCCGCTCGTAGACGAGAGCGACAAACTCGAAGTCACCTCTGCCACTGAGGAACACGAGCGCTTCAGCGCCGAGTTGTCCGACCTCCGTGTTGGGCTCATTCACGGTCAACTGCGTCCGGGGGACAAGGACGCGGTGATGCACGCATTCCGGGACAACGAACTGGACGTGATGGTCGCCACGACAGTCATCGAGGTCGGCATCGATATACCGAATGCCACCGTCATGGTGATCCTCGATGCAGATCGGTTTGGCCTGAGTCAGTTGCACCAGCTCCGGGGCCGAGTCGGGCGTGGCAAGTACCACTCAACGTGTCTTCTCGTGGCCGATCCGACCACGACGGACGGTGAGGAGCGTATCGCCGCCATGGTGGCAACCACAGACGGGTTCAGCCTCGCCGAGGAGGATCTGCGGATCCGCGGACAGGGAACCGTCTTCGGCGCAAGACAGGCCGGGGTCAAGGATCTCAAGCTGGCGGACATCTTGCGCGATTACGACATGCTGATCGAAGCGCGACGTGAGGCGTTTGCTCTGGTGGCGGCCGACCCGGATCTGAAAGATCACCCTGCAGCGGCAGAAGAGGTGCGAGCATTGCTCGGAGCGGACGTCGACTGGTTGTTCCGGAGCTGAAATGAGAGTCATCGCAGGTCATGCCAAGGGAAGGAAGCTCGAGGGGCCGCCCCCAGGCACCCGTCCATTCATGGACCGCAATCGGGAAGCGCTCTTCTCGTCGCTCGGTAGCGAAGTGGTCGGCGCAGCGGTTATCGACCTGTTCGCCGGCGTCGGCTCGCTCGGCCTCGAGGCTCTGAGTAGAGGAGCTGCGTCTGCCGTGTTCGTCGAGTGGAGCCAGCCCGCCGCAACGATCCTGCGTGAGAACGTCGCCAAGGTTGGCCTTGGCGGCGAAGTGGTATCCACAGACGTGTTCGATTTCCTGGAAGGAGCAGCCGATCGCTACGACTTGGCATTCGTTGACCCTCCTTACGCGATGCCACTAGCGTCGGTAGTGGAGGCTTTAGAACGACTCGTGGACCAGCTCAATCCCAACGCAGTAGTCGTGGTGCACCGCCGGGTCGGTGAGGCGGCTCCATCGCTCCCGGGTCTCACACTGTCGTGGGAACGTGAATTCGGCGATGCTCAGGTATGGCGTTTCGTGAAGCTGCCAGAGGAGGCGATGTCGTGATCTCGTGCCTCATCCCGGGGAGTTTCGATCCCCCAACCAAAGGCCATCTCGACGTAGTGGAACGGTGCGCCGGAATCTTCGACAGGGTTGTGGTCGCCGTCGTATCCAATCCATCTAAGGCACCGCTGTTCACCGACGATGAGCGCAAGGACTTACTGCTCGAGTGCGTTGGCCAGTGGGACAACGTCGAAGTCGATTCGTTCTCAGGGCTGCTGGTCGACTTTGCCGCCAAAAAGAGTGTTGACGTGATTGTCAAAGGCCTGCGCGCCATGACCGACTTCGACTACGAGATACAGATGTCCCAGATGAATCGTCACCTATCTGGCATCGTCACCATGTTCGTCGCCACCAAACCCGAGCTCGGCTACCTCTCATCGTCACTGGTGAAACAGGTTGGCGCGCTGGGCGGCAACATTGACGCCCTCGTGCCCGGACCTGTCGCCGCCGCTCTGAAGGAGCGTTTCAACAGATGACAACTGAAGAAGAGAACAGGCAGCCGCCGCCGATTCCGGGCGAGCTTCTCGACACCCTCGAGCAACTGATTGCCGAGGTCGAGGAGGCACGTCCCGTGCCACTGTCAAACAACGTCCGAATTAATCGGGAGGATTTCGTCGCTCGCCTTCGCTCCATGCAACAGGCGCTGCCCGAAGAGTTGAGGGCGGCGCGCTGGATGGTCCGTGAGCGCGAGAAGTACGTGGCGCGGACTAATGAAAGAGCTCGCGAGATGCTCTCCAAAGCCAAGAGCCGCTCAGAAGAACTCGTCTCGGACTCCCATATCGTCGCCGAAGCTGTTGAGGAGGCCAACCGGCTCGTGCGGAACGCCGAAAAGGACGCTGAGAGAATTCGATTGGAGGCCGAGGACTACGCAGAGCGGCATCTGACCGAGGCCGAGACGGTACTGGGCGAACTGCTGCGGTACGTCCAGGATGCCAGAGCCGAATTACACCAGACTCGTCCCTCGGCCCCCGAGGCGCCCATTTCCGAGTAATCCACTCGGGCCCAATAGACTCCTCGCTGCAGATGAGTGTCTTCGAGATCAACATTGCCGACCTGCGCCGCTCCCGCGCCCGGGAAAGGGAAATCGACATGGCAACCAATGTCGATTGGGGGCTCGAATTATCGCGCGTCGAGCGCGGCGATCCCGCTGCCGACAATCTCACAGCGGCGCTGACGCTTTCTCCGGTCGGCGGCGGGTTGTTGGTTCATGGAACGGCTTCGTTCACAGCTCGCCATACGTGCCACCGCTGCCTCGAGGAGTGGAGCGAGCCGGTCATCGCACCTGTGTCAGCGATGTTTTCACCGCGAGCATCACGGGCCGAGGACGACGAGACGTTCCCGCTGGGGGACGTCATCGATCTCGAGCCGGCGTTGCGCGACGACGTCCTCCTCGCCATGCCGATCTCGCCGACCTGTCCAGACGGCTGCGATCTGCAACTTGGAGTTGCCGGACAAAACGGCTTGAATACCACCGCTCCCGCAGAGCCAGGCTCTGCCGACGGCATCCCGGATGACCAAAGTGAAGAGGCCTCGCCCTTCTCCGTTCTCCGAGATCTCCTGGAACCGGAAGACTGATCTCATAGCGAGGGACCCATGGCGGTACCAAAGAAGAAGATGTCGCGCTCCCGCACACGGCGCCGCAAGGCGCAGTGGAAGGTCAGCGCGCCCCATACAACTGCTTGCAACCAATGTGGCGAACAGCACCTTTCGCACAGGGCCTGCAGTAACTGTGGCACCTACAACGGCCGAGAGGTCATCGAAGCCTCCTAAGGAGATCAATGCCCCGGATTGCCGTCGATGCGATGGGGGGCGACCACGCTCCGGAACAAATCGTGCTCGGTGCCATTGACGCGGCCAAAGCAGGGTGCGAACCCGTCCTGGTCGGCGACACCGATGCCATCAAAGCCGTTCTCGACGGTTTTGACCTTCCGATCATTGCTGCCTCGCAAGTGATCGAAATGGAAGACGACCCTGCCCGCGCAATACGGGAGAAGAAGGACGCCTCGGTGTCGGTCGCCGCTCGCCTTGTCTCCGAAGGCAAGGCAGACGGCATGGTGTCTGCCGGATCTACCGGAGCGGCTCTCGCCGCCGCCGCGTTCATCATCGGCCGCATCGAAGGCGTCAATCGGCCCGCCATCGCTTCGGTCTTTCCGCACGGAGAAGTGGTGCTCGACTCCGGCGCCAATCTTTCCTGCCGACCAGAGCACCTCGTGCAATTCGCAGTAATGGGCGCCGCCCTCGCCGAGGTCCTCAACGGGAGATCTCCGGCCAGGGTCGGGCTGGTCAATATCGGCGAAGAAGCCGGCAAAGGCCGCGACCTCGAGAAAGAGTCGTTTATCGCAATCGCCCAGCTCGATGGGATTGATTTTGTTGGCAACATCGAGGGACGCCACATCGCCTCGGGGGCAGCCGACGTATTGGTGACGGACGGTTTCACGGGCAACGTTCTTTTGAAGACGGCCGAGGGAGCTGCCCGTATGTCGTACGAGCTCATGGCGAGTGCTCTGCTGAACGGCGAGGTCGCCCACATGGCTGATGTTCTCGAAGAGGCCCGGACTCAGCTCGATCCGGAGGCAACGGGTGGAGCCCACCTGCTTGGTACAAAAGGTGTTGTGGTCATTGCTCACGGCTCCTCCTCCCGGCGCGCCGTCGCTAATGCGATTCAGATGGCTCGCGATGGCGCCGAGCAAGGCCTCGCCGCCCGGATTGCCGCCGGCGTGGCTGCCCTGGAGAGCTAGTGGGCGATGGAGTCTCTGCCGCTCTCGATCGCGTCGAGTCTGCGCTTGGTCATCGTTTTGCGAACAAGGACCTGCTGCGCCGAGCGTTGATACACCGATCCTATGCAGCGGAGGAAGGTGTTGACGAGTCATACGAGCGGCTCGAGTTTCTCGGCGACGCGGTGCTGCAGCTGTCAGTCACTCACTTCCTTTTCAACGAGTACCCCGAGCTGACCGAGGGCCAGATGGCCAAGGTGAGGGCTGCCGTAGTCAACGAGCGCACGTTGGCAGAGCTGGCTCGCACCATGGACCTTGGCCCCCTCGTCTTACTAGGCCGCGGTGAAGACCTGACCGGGGGAGCGGACAAGGACTCGATACTCTCGGACGTGGTGGAGTCCCTTATCGGCGCCATCTATCTCGAGGCCGGTTTCGACGTGGCCAGCGCCATCGTTCTCGAGCGCTGGGTGCCAATAGTCCGCGACCGGGCCACGGCTCCCGGCGAGGCCGACTACAAGACCCGCCTTCAGGAGATGCTTGCCAGGCTGGGGCTGCGCCCCCGGTACGAGATCACCGAAGAGGGCCCGGAACACGCCAAGGTTTTCACTGCTTCGGTTTTCGCCGACGGACGGGAGCTCGGCAGCGGCGTGGGGACTTCGAAGAAGCGGGCCGAACAGGCAGCGGCCGCCGCTGCCGCCGACACAATCGCCGAATAACAGATGCCTGAGCTACCGGAGGTGGAGTCGACCAGGCGGGCGCTTGTTCCCGATCTCGAAGGCAAGGTGATCAACCGGGTCGAGGTGGCCCGCGCTCGTATGGTGCGGCGTCAGGAGAACCCTGCAGACTTCGTGTTGCGCCTCGAGGGCAGGCGGATCCACAGACTGTGGCGCCACGGCAAGTTCCTCATGGCAGACGTTGGCCAAGATGTCGATGGGCCCGAGTTTGTCTGGGTGACCCATCTCGGCATGTCAGGCCGGATTCAGGTGGCGTCGGCGGCCGAGGAGGTCGTCAAGCACACCAACGTCCTCGTCGAGCTCGAGGATGGCACACAGTTCCGCTTCGTCGACCCCCGCACATTTGGGTTCGTGGCCGTATGGACCCCTGAGGAGCTGGAAGAGACTTCGATCGGGCTGCTGGGACCGGACGCGCTCACCGCGTTGCCGGGTTCGGCGGGCCTCGGCGTTTCGCTCGCCGGCCGGTCGGCGCCGATCAAGGCGCTTCTTCTCGACCAGAACGTGATTGCAGGGGTCGGCAACATCTACGCCGACGAATCACTGCATCGCGCTGCCATCTCGCCGCACCGTGAAGGTGGCTCGCTCGACAGCGATGAGCTCAAACGACTTCGCCTCGGAATCAAACGGTCGCTTGCCGCCGGCTTGAAATGGGGCGGCACGTCGCTCGACGATCTGGCGTACTTGCTCCCCGATGGGCGAGCGGGTCAATACACGGCTCGGCTCAGAGCATATGGGCGGGAAGGGGAGCGGTGTCGGCGCTGCCGCAGCACGATTCGGCGCGATGTCATCCGACAACGGTCGACATTCTGGTGTGAGGGCTGCCAGTACTAATCACTCGCTGGTATTGGCCATGAAGATTTCGGCACCTTTTGGTCGGGCGCGCCCGAAGGCTCCAGCAAGGACTTGCCGAGAAGATATTCCAGCCCTCCGTCGACCGACGCCACCCAGACAATATGAGTGGATTCTGATTCGCGACTACAACAACCTGCCGTCTTCGGTCAGTTGCATAGCCTGGAACGTCTCGGCTGCCGGCTAGGTCGGTTGCGATTCCGCAAACCTGCCCAACCGCCTGGCGCCCTCGACGGCAACGTCGGTTGGCACGGAGCTGAACACGAGCCTCATGAAACCTGGTTCTCCGTTGTGGGCATGCCGCGCCCGGCGTCAGGTTCAAGCGAAGGTCTGTGACGAGCCGATCCCACAGCCGATGTTCGGCGTCCCAGGTGTTGTCATCCATGAGCGGCCGCACGTCGACCAAAAAGAAGAATGCGGCCTCCGCCGGGATGTACCGGACGCCATGAGCGTCCAACACTTCTGTAACACGCCGATAGGCCGTGGCGAGCCTCCGCTTGTTCTCGGCAAGGTAACGATCAACCCAATCCTCGTCGGCGAGGAGCTGCATGAGCAGCGATTGGGTGTCTCCGGAGACTGCTGCCCAATAGGCAAGTGTGTCAACTGCTTGTAACACCCGCTCGTTCTCGGTGAAGAGCACGCCGGCCCGCAGGCCGCTCATCCCAAAGTCTTTGCTGAAAGCCCAGACGATATGCAAAAGGTCGCCCATGTCGGGTCGCAGCTTCGCTCCGCTGGTGAATTGGGTCTCGCCGAAAACCGAAAGGGCGTAGATCTCGTCGAGAACCACATGGATCCCCTTTGAGTGGGCCCACGCCAGAACTTCCTCTACCTCCTCGGGTTGATACACGACGCCGAGCGGGTTGCTGGGGTTGGTGTAGAGGAGCACATTGACGGGTCGGTCGGCGCCGTCGAGGGCGGCATCGAGAAGCTCAGGAGTCAATTTGAACCCGTCCTCGCTCGAACAGTGAACCGGAATGATCTGAAGTTCGTCCCGTGTTTCCAAATCAGCCCAGAAGCCCGTGTAGCTGGCTGTGGGCACGAGGACTCCATCGCCCGGGTTGCAAAGCACGTAGAACACCATCTCGAGAACCGAGCCGGCACCGTTGAGCACCGCCAAGTTCTCCGGATCAACCTTTCTGCCTATGAATGTGCGCCCCAGGAATTCGGCGAGCTCCGCCCGAAACTGCATGGATCCGACCATCGAGTTGTAGCCGATCGAGTAGTGCTCGAGATCGCGACACTCGGCCATTCGCGGCTCGAGTAGGTCCCAGACGAGTTTGTTTTCCGCCACGCAGAGGCCGATGTAGCCGTCCGGGTTGGTAGTTGGATCCCACCCGTCATCCTGGTGTTCGAAATGTCTCCGGATGTATTCGGCCATTGGCGGCGAAGCCAGGGCCCTCTCAGCGCGTTGTGACAGTTGTTGCGACATGGCGTCGGAGTGTAGGGCTCGAACGCCCACACGATCTGCTGTATCACGCAATCGGATCTCGTAGTCGGGCCGGCAAAGCGTGAAGAGGCAACGGCTCGCGGCCGCCGGGAAACAACACGCATGTAGTTTGCGCTGGTAAGCTCGCTGCGCCTTGCTACTAAAGACGTTATCGCTGGTGGGCTTCAAGTCCTTTGCCGATCGCACCAGGCTCGAATTTGGGTCTGGTGTGAATGTCGTTGTAGGTCCAAACGGCACGGGGAAGTCGAATCTGCTCGATGCAGTCGCTTGGTGCCTCGGTACCCAGGCGGTTAGCTCGCTGCGCACGCAGCAGATGTCCGACGTGATCTTCGCCGGCACGGCTACCCGTCCCGCCCTCGGCCGCGCTGAGGTGTCCATCACCTTTACCAACGATGCTGGGTTGCTACCCATCGATCTTGCCGAGATCACCGTCACCAGACGCCTGCACCGCGACGGGACCTCTGAATACCAGCTCAACGGTGCCGTGTGCCGCCTTCTCGACATCCAGGAGCTTCTCTCAGACACCGGAGTAGGGCGCCACCAACATGTGCTCGTCAGCCAGGGCCAGATTGGCGAAGTACTCAACGCACGCCCCGACGAGCACAGGGTCATCATCGAAGAGGCCGCTGGTATCACCAAACACCGCGCCCGGCGCGATCGTTCGATCCGGCGCCTCGAGCAGACCGGAATCGACGTGTCACGTTTGCAGGATCTCCTCGAAGAGCATCGCAAACGCCTGCGCCCCCTCAAACGGCAGGCCAACGCTGCTATGCGATATGACGACGTCAAGGCCAATGCCGTTTCGCTTCGTCTTTGGCTGGCAGGAGAGTCGCTGCGCGACCTCGACCGGCGCACAAAGGAGGCCACCGCGCAACGGGAGGAGCTCCAGGCCCGGTTGGAGAATGACAACAGTGAGCTGACCAAGCTCGCAACCGACCTCATCGGGCTGTCCGAGGCAGCAGGTGATGTCGGCTCTGCACTCGAACGTGATACCGCGGCGGCGGCTCGCCTCGAAGCAACGAGTGAGCGCATCCAGGGCGCGGTCCTAGTGGCCAAGGAACGCCGCTCGGCGCTCGAGAGCAAGGCCTTCGGTGCCGATGCTCGGCGCCGCGATCTCGCTGAAGAGCGGGCGACGCTCATCGCCCAGGTTGAGGCATCGCACGTCGCTGAACGAGATGCGACCCAGCAGGCTGAGGTTCGGCAGTTGTCGCTCGCTGAGCTCGATGACGAAGAGCGGGCACTGGCCGAACAGATTCAATTGCCGACCGAGGGCGTCGTTGCCAACTTGCGCGGCGACCTGCGAGCCCTCGAAACCGCCGCCCAACGTGACTCAGCTGAGAGCGAACAACTGTCTGCTCGCCAGGCGCTGGTCGCCGACCGGATCGAGGATGAGAGTGCCAAGGCTGCGGAGCTCAACAACGAGGTCAAGGCGGCAGATGCCGCCCTCGGCCCGGTGATGGCCGAACAGGAGAAGCGTCACCACGCGGCCGCTACGGCCCAGGAGGTTTGGGAAACCGCCGAAGCCCTGCGGCAGCAAGCCAACGTCGAGCTGGCAAGGGCAAAGGCGAGGGCGGAGGCCTTGGAAAGTGCGCTCACCGGTCTGGGCGACCCTGAAGCCCGCAGGAAGGCTCTCCGTGCGCGCGAGGTCATCGGGCCTGTGGTTTCGCAACTCGATGTTCCTGAAGAGCTCGCCTCCGCAGTTGATGCCGCACTCGGTGCGTTGAGCGAAGCCCTCGTCACTGAGAGCAGCGGCGGAGTGGCTGCTGTAGCAGCTTCTTTGAAGTCCCATGGACTCGGCGGCGTGACGTTGATTTCCCTTGAGCCGGCGGAAACGCCGTCTGCGAGAGAGATCGCAGATCGTCTCGGTTTGGTCCCTCTTGTCGATGAGCTCGGTCCCAGCGCCGACTACGACATAGCGACGTCTCTGCTCGGTGACGTTCTTCTCGTCGAGGGCTGGTCCGCCGGCTGGGACCTGGTCAACCGTCACCCTGAGATCCGGGCGGTGACGCCCGAAGGCGACTTGCTCTCCCGATCAGGCATGGTGCTTGCGACGCCGGACGGCGCAGGCCACGCCGCGCTGGAGGCAGCTCAAATCGCTGCAGACTCGGCAACGACAGCGCTGGCCAGGGCTGACAGTGCAGCCAACACTGCAAGACGTGACTTCGACGTGGCTCGGCAGGCGGAACGGGAGAGTCTGGAGAAACTAGAAGCCCTCGAAGCAAGGTTGGCAGGCCATACGGAGGCGCTCGGATTGAACGGACGTTCCCGGGCAGCCGGTGAGGCGGAATTGCAGCGACTCGAAGCTCGCCTCGCCGCCATTGCGCAAGCTGGTTCGGTTCGCGAGGAGCGCATTAGTCAGCTCCGGCTTCGGGTGGCAGAGTTCGAGGGTGAAGAACAGGCTCGTCAGAAGGCGTGGGAAGCTCTCAATGCCCGCAGGCAGGATGTCACAACCAAGCGCAACGAGGAGCGCCGGCTGGCCCAGAAGGCAGCGGCGGCACTCGCCACAGCCGTCGAGCGTCGTACCCTCCTCGATGGCCGGCTCGAAGCGATTGAACGGGAACTGGCGAACCTCGACGACGCGCCTGTTGATCCCGCTGAGATCGAGGACCTCCAGAAGATTGAAGACGAGGGCCGGGAAGCCTTGGCCGCGACGCGCAACCAAATCGAGGAGCTGCGAGGGCGCCAGCGTGAGTTGCGGGCCCAGGCCGGTGCGGCCGGACAGGAGCTGGAGATCGCCGAGCGACGCCGTCGCCAACTGGAGCAGGCAACAGGTCGCGCCAAGGAGCGCTTGAGCGAGCTTGCCATCCAGCTTGCGGAGATGCGCGTCCGTCACGAATCAGTTGCCGAGGGGCTCCGCCGCGAAGCGGATTCCTCCGCGGAAGTGGCCCTGGCAGCCGTAGAGCCCGATTTCCTCGACGAAGGCGACCCGAACGAGTTGCTCGCCACGCTCGAAGCGCAGCTCCGCCGGATGGGGCCCATCAACCCGCTTGCCGCAGCCGAGTACGCCGAGCTGTCGGAACGAGCCGAGACGCTCGAAACTCAGCTGCAGGATCTCGAGGAGTCCCGCACGGAACTGCGTAAGGTCATCAAGGCACTCGACGACGAAATGGCCGTCATGTTCATGCAGGCCTTCGATGAGATTGCAGCCTTCTACCAGGAGAACTTCGCACTCGTGTTCCCCGGTGGTCGGGGCACACTGCGACTCCTTGACCCGGACAACCCCCTCGAGACCGGTGTCGAGATCACAGCTCAGCCACATGGGAAAAAGGTCAGTCGCCTCAGCCTGCTCTCCGGTGGGGAGCGCTCGCTGGCCGCCCTTGCTTTCCTATTCGCCGTCTTTCGGTCCCGTCCCAGCCCGTTCTACGTGCTCGACGAGGTCGAGGCAGCCCTCGATGACGCCAACTTGCGGCGCTTCCTCAGGTTGGTCGGCACCCTGCGGGAATCAGCCCAGCTGGTGATCATCACGCACCAGCAGCAGACCATGGAGGCTGCAGACATCCTTTACGGGGTGACCATGGAGCCGGGCGGTTCGTCGCAGGTGCTGTCGCAGCGTTTGGAACACGCCAAGGTCTAGCGAGAGCCACGCCAATGGAAATCGTCGCAATCGTTGCTGCAGTCATTCTGATAGTTGTGATCGGCTTCGTGGTGATGCGCCGTTCCGAGACGGCTGATTTGGCGATGCCGGCCACCCAGAAGCGGCCGCCGGCTGCGCCGCCGAGCCTCCGCGACCGCCTCGGGAAAACTCGGCAAGCACTCGGCGATCGTCTCAACTCGCTGCTCGGCGGCGGCGCCATCGAATCCGGGTTCTGGGAGGAGCTGGAGGAGTCCCTCATCGCCGCCGACATGGGCGTGCAGGCAGCATCTCAGATCGTTGCCGGTGTCAGGCGACGCAGCCCCGCCGATGGGGTCGAGGCGCGGGCTGCCCTCATCGATGAGCTCAAGAGTGCCTTCCAAGCGGGTGACCGTCGGCTAGGGCTCGCGGGCGCACCAGCGGTCGTGCTCATTGTTGGGGTCAACGGGGCAGGGAAGACGACGACGATTGCCAAGCTCGCTGCGATGCTCACCGGACAAGGCAAGGATGTTCTGCTCGGCTCAGCAGACACGTTTCGTGCCGCCGCGGATACGCAGTTGCGCACGTGGGCCGACCGTGTTGGGGTCCCGGTCGTAGGTGGCGGCGGAGCCACCGATCCCGCCTCCGTCGCCTACGACGCGGTGCAGTCGGCCAAAGCCCGTGGCTCCGAAGTCTTGATAATCGACACAGCAGGACGGCTGCAGTCCAAGACGAATCTCATGGCCGAACTGTCCAAGGTGGCCCGCATACTGGAGCGAGAAGCCGGAGCGATCGACGAGGTCCTCCTTGTCGTCGATGGGACTGCGGGCCAGAACGCCATGTCGCAAGCCCGTTCCTTCTCAGATGCGGTCGGTGTAACCGGGCTGGTCCTGACGAAGCTCGACGGCTCGGCCCGTGGCGGAATAGCCGTCGCCATCGAGAAAGAGCTCGCCATTCCTGTGAAATTCATCGGCATCGGCGAAGGCATCGAACACCTCGTGTCATTCGACCCTGCGGCTTTCGTCGACGCCCTCATCGGCGAATGAGGTATAACCAGACCTATGGCTGATTCACCTCGCGACCTGGTAGCGAAAGCACGCCGCGCTGCCGAATCCGCATACGCCCCATATTCGAGGTTCCGTGTCGGCGCAGTCGTAGTCGCCGACGACGGCAGCTGGTTTCAGGGTGTCAACGTTGAGAATGCCGCATACGGATCCACGGTGTGTGCCGAGGCGTCCGCAATCGCCGCTGCCGCCACCGCCGGAGTTCGCAAGATCGACACGGTCGCAGTGGGCTGCCTCGATGTCGCAGAGTGTTACCCGTGCGGGAACTGTCGGCAACTGATGCGAGAATTCGGCGTGGAGCGGGTGCTTGTCCAGGACGAAGTGAACGGGGTCCGTGAACACACGCTCGCAGAGCTGCTGCCCCACTCATTTGGACCGGAATCGTTGGGCTCCAGCGGTTAAAGAAGGGGACGAAAGGTGCCGATAACACCCTCTAGTCCTCACAACAATCGGTGGTAGGTGGGGGCCGTTAAGGCCTCACCTCGTCAGCACACCGGTTGAGGGCCTCTTTGGACAGCAGGCAGCTGGTGGGAATGCTTGTTGGACAAACCGAGCCTTGCTCGGACCGGAACTGAAAGGTTCCATTAGGAACCGGTGCTTCTACCAAAGCACCGGTTCCTTTGCGTTTCGAGCAAAGCATGATTTGCTCAGTGTCTCGTTTCGGCGACATCGTCCGCCTCGGCTCGCCGCTGGGTGGCCTCCCGGCCGCGCTCACTTCCCCAGCTCGCGCAATGTCCTTCGCTTCGAGGCAAGGGGACGACGGAGCTTCCCCTCAGTAGTACGAACTAAGAACCGTGTGCCTTCAGCGCCTCGATCAGTGCCGGGACCACGTTGTGCACATCGCCGACGATTCCCAGGTCCGCCACTCCGAAAATGGGGGCTTCCGGATCCTTGTTGATCGCAATGATCGTTGTGGAGTCCTTCATGCCGACCAGGTGCTGCATGGCGCCGCTGATACCGCATGCCAGATAGACGCTGGGCTTGACCGTCTTGCCGGTTTGCCCGACCTGGTACGAATACGGAACCCATCCTGCGTCCACGACTGCACGAGTAGCACCGACTGCGCCTCCAACGAGACCGGCAAGCTCAGCGATCATCTCGAACTTCTCGGCACCTCCCAGGCCACGGCCCCCCGACACCACGACGGCAGCCGCTTCAAGGTCAGGCCCTTCCGCCGACTCAGCATGCGAGGAGAGCACTACAACGTCTCCGGCGTGACCAACGTCCGGCACGTGGAGGGTGGAAACAGTCGGGGCATCGCCACCGTTGGGCTCGGCCGGGAAAGCCTTGGGTCTTGTGATCGTGATGGCCGGGGCGCCTTCGGTGAATTGCGTGACAACTTTGGTGGTGCCGCCGAGGATCTCGTTCGCCACACGCACGCTGTCGCCGTCGACCGTGACGTCCACAGCGTTGGCGAGCACCGGCTTGCCAAGGCGGGCGGACAAACGACCGGCCACGTCGCGGTCCAGGTTGCCCATCCCGAAGATGATCAAGTCGGGCTGCTCGGTTTCGCAAGCCGCAGCCATTGCGGCAGCGATGGCGGCCGCAGAGACGTCAGCGGAGAGGTGCAAGACCGTGGCGGCACCATGCGCGCCGAGCTCGTTCAGGGCCGGCTCGCTACCTGCGCCAACGTGGATCGCGACGAGGTCACCGCCGAAGCTGCGAGCCTTGGTCAATGCTTCGAGCGCGGACGAAGACGCGCCTCCATCTGCTTCCGTTGAAAAGACCCAAGTCTTCATCAGACCACCTTCACTTCTTCGAGCTTGGCGAGGATCTTGAGGTGGCCTTCGCCATCGTCCTCGATGACCTCGCCGGCTTCGCGAGCCGGGACGGACTCAACAGAGACGATCGACTGGCCGCTCGATGGGGTGACCTCCAGCTCGGCTGCAGTAAGCGTCTCGACCGGCTTGGACTTGGCGGCCATGATCCCTTTGAATGTCGGGTAGCGAGGCTCGACTACGCCGGAGGTCACTGAAAGCACAGCAGGCAGCGACCCCTCCACAACGTCGTAGCCGGCCTGTGTCTGCCGCTCGATGCGCACCTTGCCGTCGACGTGCTCGACCTTTCGAGCAAAAGTCAGAGAAGGCACGCCCATGAGCTCGGCGACCTGTTGCGGCACGACTCCCGTATAGCCGTCGGTCGACTCGGTGCCGGTGATCACGAGATCGGCTGCGGCTCGCTTCGCGGCGGCGGCGAGTACTCGCGAGGTGGTGAGCGCATCTGCGCCGCGCAGGCCCGCATCCTCGACGAGGATGGCGCCGTCGGCTCCCATGGCGAGCGCCTGACGAATCCCTTGCTGGCTCCCGCCGGGCGACATCGAAAGCAGTGTTACCGAAGCCTCATCGCCGAACTCATCTGCAAGCTGCAGGGCGACTTCGACGCCATAACGGTCGGTGTCGTCGAGCACCTGATCCTCGGGCCGTACGACGAAATGGTTTTCTGGATCCAGCTTGTAGGGCGACGCCGGATCGGGTATCTGCTTGACACAGACGACGATCTTCATTGGTCTGGTGCTCCTCGGGTCGAACCGACGAGCGATGTTACGGTCTTATCGCCCGCAAACAAAGACGGCTCAGGTGCGGCCCAGCCGCGGAATGAGGTTGGTCAACAGCGCGGTGAACTTGGTGCGTGCCGCGCCGGCGATTTCTGTTACCTCTTCGTGCGAGAGCGGCGTTGTGCTGATCCCCGCGGCGAGGTTGGTGACGAGCGATATCCCCACGACCGGTACACCCATGTGGGCCAAGGCGATCGCCTCGGGGACTGTTGACATTCCAACCACATCCGCTCCGACCGAGGCAAGCATCTGAATCTCTGCCGGCGTCTCATAACTCGGGCCGAGTTGCCAGGCATAAACGCCTTCCTTGTATTCAATGCCCACATCTGCAGCCGACTTGGCGACGATCTCGCGAAGTCCGGCCGGATAGATGGCAGACATGTCGGGAAATCTCGGCCCGAAGCGGCTGTCGTTGGGGCCGACCAGAGGATTGCGGGCCACCATGTTGATGTGATCGCGCAACGCAACTAGGTCGCCGGGGACGAGGCCGGGGCCCATGCCGCCCGCAGCGTTGGTGAGGATCACGACATTGCACCCGGCGAGCACCAGGGCGCGCACTCCGAAGACGACGTCGGCCAGGTCCCACCCCTCATATGTATGGACCCGCCCCGCAGACGCAAGAAGGCGCACCCCTCCAATCGTCGCGGACACGATTCTGCCGGCGTGGCCCGCGACCCTCGGTTGGGGAAACCCGATCTCGGCCGAGTCGATTGACACCGAGTCAGCGAGGCTCTCGGCGAAAGCGCTCAATCCTGAACCGAGCACCAAACCCACGTCGTGGGACTCGCGGCCGGTCCGCTCTGCAATGGCACGCGCCGCTGCCTCGACTGCCTCATAACTCACGTTGCTGACCCTACCTAACCGCTACCTGCCGATGCGGCTGATCAGAAGCGGCGGCACTTCAATCGGATCTGGAGAAATCGACCAGGCTCGTTCGAGCAATGGCAGTGCTGATGCCAGCGCTTCGGCGGTGGAGTAATGGATGGTTGCGAGCTCGTCGCCTCCCGTAACGGCGTCGCCCACTTTGGCCGCCAGGACGACTCCGACCGTTGGGTCGATGACGTCGTTTGCTTTCACTCTGCCGCCGCCAAGACGCACGACGGCCATGCCGATTGAAAGCGCGTCGCATCGGCTTACATATCCGTCTGACCGGGCGTGCAGAGTGTGTTTGTGGGGTGCGGCGGCAAGGTGGCGAGTACCGTCCACGATGGCGGGATCTCCACCCTGGGCTGCAACCACGTCACGGAACTTGTCGAGAGCTTGTCCGGTGTTCACGACGTGGCGTACTCGAGAGATGGCCGCATCGGCGTCGCGAGCGACACCCGCCAAGAGCAGCATCTCGACCGCGAGCGTCCTCGTGATCTCGATCATGTCGCTCGGGCCCCCGCCGCGGAGGATTTCGATGGACTCTTCGATCTCGAGTGTGTTGCCGATTCTGGTGCCGAGCGGTTGGTCCATGGCCGTGAGATGGGCGACGGTGGCTGTGCCGTGGCTGCGGCCAATGGCAGCCATCGTTTCGGCGAGCCGGGTGGCTTCGTCCACGGTCTTCATGAACGCTCCCGAGCCGACCTTCACATCGAGCACGAGTCCGTCGAGGTCTTCGGCCAGCTTCTTCGACATAATCGATGAAGCGATGAGGGGTATCGAGGGCACCGTGCCCGAAGCGTCGCGCAGGGCGTAGATCGCTTTGTCGGCAGGCACCAGTGTCTCGGTTTGACCGGCCAGGACGAGCTGATGTTCGAGCAGCCGCTTGGCGAAGTCTTCCGGAGGAATATTGGTGAAGAAGCCCGGTATCGACTCGAGCTTGTCCAGCGTGCCGCCCGTGTGGCCGAGCCCGCGCCCTGACATCATTGGTACCGCGACTCCGCAGGCTGCCACGATGGGAGCCAGCGGGATTGATACTTTGTCGCCGACTCCTCCGGTGGAGTGTTTGTCGATCTTCGGCAGCGCCACGTCCGACAGGTCCACGACCTCACCGCTGTGCAGCATTGCTTCGGTCCAAGCGCCGAGCTCGCCGTCTGTCATGCCCCGAAACACGATGGCCATCAGAAGTGATGACATTTGGTATTTCTCGATCTCACCGCTCGTGAACGATTTGATGACCCATGCCAGTTCGTCCGGAGAGAGCTCGGCCCCATCACGTTTGCGGCATATCAACTCAACGATGGAATGTTGCGCCATGGCCTAAGTATGGCGCTCAGCGCCTGGTCACCCGTCCATTCCGAACTTTGACCCCTTCGGCGCGGAGCCGGGAGGCATGATCTTGCTCGTTGCCTGGCACGAGTCGACCCGTTGCCGTGACAATGCGCCACCAGGGCAGTCCGGGAGTCGTGCGGAGCAGATTGCCAACGGCGCGCGCCGCCCCCGGATACCCAGCCTCGGCGGCCACCTCGCCGTACGCCATTATCTCGCCCGGATCGAGACGGTTGAGGACGGCGATGACGGCATCGGTGAAGTCGAGATCTGAATCCACGGCACGATCGTAGGTAGGTTCCGTATCTTTCCTGAGCTAGTGGGTTCACCTGCTCGCCGTGATCGTTGCGCTTGCGGATAGGACCTAGCCGCCGCAAGGCGCCGGCTGGCCGGCTCGCTCTGAACCTTGACAGGTATTGTCGTTCCATGAGGGTGTTCCTTGCCGGAGGGACTGGTGTCATTGGCCCGCCGCTAGTCGCGCGGCTCCTTGCAGGCAGGCACGTCGTCGGTGTTCTTGCCAGGAGTCCGGAGTCGGCTGCCAAAGTCGAGGCAATGGGGGCGGAGTCGGTAGCGGGTAACGCGTTGAACTCTCGATCGCTGACATACGCGGTCCGCACGTTCAAGCCGGATGTCGTGATCAATCAGCTGACGTCGCTGCCCAAGAGCCTGCTCAACCTGCGCGAGGCCACCCGTGCTGCGAAGTTGACCAATCGGCTGCGCCACGAGGCGGCTCCTGTGCTGGTCGCGGCCGCCGAAGAAGTGGGCGCCGAACGGATCATCTCTCAATCGATCGCGTTTGCCCAAGAGCCTGGCGATGGCGAGAGGGTTGAAGCCGATCCGCTCTACCTGGCTGCTCCGAAGGCGCATCGCGATGTAGTCGAGGCCGTCGCGGCCAATGAGTCGGCCACGATGGGGTCGACGTCTGTCGCAGGCGTTGTGCTGCGTTACGGCGCCTTCTACGGCCCGGGCTCGTACTTCGCGGCCGGTGAGGCCTATCCGAAGATGCTCGCTCGGCGGCTACTCCCTGTGATCGGCGAAGGTAGAGGTGTGTGGGGCCTGCTGCATGTGGATGACGCGGTCGATGCCACTATTCGAGCAATGACGGGCCCGCCCCAGATCTACAACATCGTTGACGACGACCCCGTCGCTTCGTCTGAGTTGCTGCCTTGGATGGCCTATGCCCTCGGCGTGAAACAGCCGCGAACTATGCCCAGATGGATGTTCAACGCCGGTCCGGCGACCATCCTGCGATACCTCATCGACGAGCAGCCGCCCGTGTCCTCCGAGCGCGCTAGAACGGTGCTCGGGTGGACTCCGCGACACGCCGATTGGCGGCGCGAGCTTGCCAGGATCTTGCGGGGCGACTGATCGATGGCGGTCCTTCCTGTCCCCGCGCGTCTGTAGGCTGATCAGACGGGAGAGAGGATTCGTGAGTTTGTCTGAATCGCTAGTCGTGGCGCGCCGGTTGACGAAGAAGTTCGGCGACTTCGCCGCGGTTGACGCCGTCGACTTCGACATCCGGCCCGGTGAGGCGTTCGGCTTTCTCGGGCCCAATGGCGCCGGCAAGACGTCAACGATGAAGATGATCGGAGCCGTGTCACCGATCACTGCGGGCACGCTCTCGGTGTTCGGTCTCAACCCCGAAGTGGATGGGCCCGAGATCCGAAGCCGCCTCGGTGTCGTGCCACAGCAAGACAACCTCGACGAAGAGATTCCGGTTGACGAGAACCTCTTGATCTACGGGCGCTACTTCGGCATGTCGCGGGCCGAGTTGTGGCCACGCATCGATGAGCTTCTCGAGTTTGCTGAGCTGACCGGGCGGCGCAAGGACAAGGTTGCCGCGCTGTCCGGCGGCATGAAACGCCGCTTGACGATTGCTCGAGCTCTGATCAATGAGCCGGACTTACTCCTCCTCGATGAGCCGACCACCGGTCTCGATCCACAGGCCCGCCATCTCCTGTGGGATCGGCTCTATCGGCTGAAGCGCCAGGGTGTGACACTCATCATCACGACTCATTTCATGGACGAGGCCGAGCAGTTGTGTGACCGGCTCGTCGTCATGGACAAGGGCAAGATCGTGGCGGAAGGCTCGCCGCGGGCACTCATCGAGCAGTATGTGACACGGGAGGTCATTGAGGTTCGGTTCCCGGTGGGCGTCCAGGAAACGGTGGTCGATCAGATGGAAGGCATCGCCAAACGTGTTGAGGTCCTGCCGGACCGGGTTCTCCTCTATAGCGACAACGGCGAGTCCACGATGCAAGAGGTTCACGGACGGGGCCTCGAACCCGAGTCGATGCTTGATCGGCGCAGCACGCTCGAGGACGTCTTTCTCCGCCTCACCGGAAGGACCCTGATCGACTGATGGCCGGCGTCGAGACACTGCGTGTCATGGAGACACAGGGACGGGCCTACCGCCGCATCTGGCGGGGGAGCGTCATCACGACTTTCCTCAACCCCGTCATGTATCTCGCTGCCATGGGCGTTGGGCTGGGAGTGCTCGTTGATGACGGCACCGGAGCCGAAGCGCTGGAAGGATTCGAGTATCTGACCTACCTGGCTCCGGGTCTTCTCGCAGCATCGACGATGATGACCGGCGCAGGCGATGGGGCGTGGCCTGTGATGGCTGGTATCAAGTGGCAACGCCACTACGAAGCAATTCTGGCGACTCCCGTGAATGTCCGTGATCTTGTGTCAGGGCACCTGTTGTGGGTGTCTGTTCGCCTGCTCATGGTCTCCGTGATTTTTGGCTTTGTGATGATCTTGTTCGGCGCCACCGGCGTGGTGCAGGCTATTGCAGCGGTCATACCGGCCATGCTGACCGGAATGGCGTTCGCCGGACCTGTGACGGCCTTCACCTCTTGGACCGAAGACCACACGGGCCTGACCAACCTCTTCCGGTTCGGACTTGTCCCGATGTTCCTGTTCTCGGGAACCTTCTTCCCGATCACTCAGCTCCCCGGGTGGATGCAACCTCTTGCCTACCTGACCCCACTGTGGCATGGCGTTGAAATGACGCGCAGTTGGTCGCTGGGGCTCGAGCCGACGTTTTCGCCCGTCGTGCACTTCGGGTACCTGGCGCTTCTCATCGTCGGCGGGTGGCTGGCTTCGCAACACTTCCTTGGTAAGCGGATGATCACATGACGTCCGGCACGCTCACCCGGCGCATCGTCCCGCCAATCCCGCTTGGCGGCCGCAACGCGACGCGGGTCATTGAGCGCAACTTGCTCGTCTACCGACGCATGTGGATGGTGATCTTCAGTGGGTTCTTCGAGCCCGTCTTCTACCTCTTCTCCATCGGTATCGGCATCGGTCAACTCGTCGGGGATGTTGCTCCGGGTGTCTCATATACAGAATTCGTGGCGCCGGGCTTGTTGGCGGCATCTGCGATGAACGGTGCCGTGTTCGAGTCGACGATGAACATCTTCTTCAAACTCAAGTACGGGCGGATCTACGACGCCATGCTGGCTACGCCACTCTCTCCAGGTGACGTTGCAATAGGGGAGATCGGCTGGTCGCAGCTCCGTGGCTTGATATACGCGGTTGGCTTCATGATCGTCATGATTGGGGGCGGCCTCATGCCGTCGATATGGGGGCTGCTTGCCATCCCGGCCGCCCTGCTCATTGGGTTTGGTTTCGCGGGCGCCGGCATGGCCGTCACGACCTACATGCGCTCTTGGCAGGACTTCGACATGATCACATTGGCAACGTTGCCGCTCTTCCTGTTCTCTACGACCTTCTACCCGCTGAGCGTCTATCCGGACTGGCTACAGACCGTGACCCAGTTCTCGCCGCTATATCACGGTGTGGATCTGATCCGCGGGCTCACGCTCGGCAATCTCGACTGGAGCCTGCTCGGCCACGCCGGCTATCTGCTGGCTATGGGCTTCACCGGCCTCACAATCGCCGCTCGCCGTGTCGAGAAGCTCCTGCTCAGCTAGCTGTCAGCTCGATCACGAGGCTGTATAGGTTGAGCTTGTCGTGATTGTCGAGCGTCGAGAAGCGGAGTGGTTCGAATCTGGGGAAACTCAGGGCTCTGGCCTCGTCTTCTTCGTAGAACGCAAAGAACCGCTTGGGCTCGGTCCAGTCACCCTCCCACCGGCCCTCGGAGCTTTTACCGCCCCAAAGGGTGAACATCAGCGATGCGCCCTGGCGGAGGACACCACGAATCGAGCTGAGGGCCGTGCCCAATTGTGCCTTGGGGAAATGGATGAGTGAGTTGATGGCGAATGCTGCGTCGTATGGTGGCGCAAACTCAGGGTCGGAGACCGCTTCGAGATTCCCGATGTCGGCGACGACGGCGGACACTCCCCGCTCCCTGCATTTGGCAACGTTGCCGGGTGATAGGTCGATTGCCAGCACATCGAAGCCTTTGTCGGCGACATAGCGAGCCGCCTGCCCGGTGCCCGCTCCCAGTTCGAGAATCTGCGCCGGGCGGGCGAGCTGCGAAGTCCAATCGTCGAGCAACCCAGACCGCCACTCGAGGGCGCGCTTGTCCCTTTGCGCTGCGTCGAAATCGTAAGCCGCCGCCAAGTCGAATAGGCGTTTTGAGTCGGCCGGAACTCCGCTCACAGGGTGCCGAACAGCCGATCGCCCATGTCGCCGAGGCCGGGCACGATGTAGTACTTGTCGTTGAGCTTGCGATCGTGGGCAGCTGCCACGATCCGCACGTCCGGGTGGTCCTCGTACATGCGGGTGACTCCGTCCGGAGCGGTCACCACACATAGCGCCGTGATGTCCGTCGCCCCTGACTCCTTGACCTTCGAGCATGCCCACGAGAGTGAGCCGCCAGTTGCCAACATCGGTTCGAGCACCAGAACCGAAGCTCCCTCCATCGGCGGCATCTTCGCGTAGTACTCCTGAGGCATGGCTGTCTCTTCATCGCGTTGGACTCCGGCGAAGCCAACCTTGACGTCGGGAATCAACTCGAGCACGGCGTTCAGGAGTCCAAGCCCGGCTCGCAGGACGGCGACTGCGACTATGTCGCCGAGCGCATAGCCGGCCGTCTTCTCCAGGGGTGTCTCGATTTCGAACTTCTTGAGCGGTACCCGAGTCGTGGCTTCCATCACCAACGCATACGTCAGGTGTTTGGCGGCGTTGCGGAAGTCCTGCGAATCGGTCGACTTGTCTCGAAGGACCGTAAGCGAGTGCCGGGCCAGCGGATGGTCGATGACGGTGAGGTTCAAGTTGGCGTCTCCTTGGCGATTGTCGACACAGCCACGCTACCGGCGTGACGTCACGATCGCTCGGTGACGTCATAGAGTCCTGGGGTGTTGTCGAGTAGGCCAGCTGCGCGCGTCGGCGTGATCTCCCTCGTTGTTGGAGTGCTCCTCTGGCTCGTGTGGCTGGGCGGCCTGTTCGTGGAAGGCTTCGACCGCGACGTCGACGGCAACGTCCTCGGCGTCGACCACTCGATCTTTCATACAGCCGGGAAGCTCGTGCTCGATGGAGACGCAGAGCTTCTCTACACGGTCGACGGCTTCAACGAGGCGCTGACCGAAGTCAGGGGTCGGCGGGCGAACAAGGCGACGCCGCACTATCTGAATCCGCCGGGCGTGGCGTATGCGTTTGCCCCGCTTTCGCAGCTACCGCGGGTTGCCGGCTGGATCGGGCTGGGTTTTGTCGGGATCGCCGCGATGATCGGCGGGCTGCGCCTCGTCGGTGTCACCAGTTTGTGGGCTACGGCTCTGGTCGTGATGTCTTTGCCGGGATGGATGAACTTCAGGTTGGGCCAACTTGCCCCATTGTGGGCCCTCGTTTTCGCGGCCGTATACAGGCTGCTCCGGGACGACCGCCAAGCGGCAGCTGGTGCCGTGTCCGGGCTGTTGGCGCTGAAGCCCCAGTTCGGCATCGTCGTGGCCGTGTGGTGGGCGCTCGACTTGACCAAATACCGAGTGGCTCTCGCTTGGTCGGCAGTTTCCGCGGCCGCGATCACCGTCTTGACATTCGCGGTCACTCCAGGGGCGGTATCGGGTTTCTACGAAGCAGCTTTTGGCGCAGTGACCGATGCCAAGTTTCCGATTGGCTTTTCCCTCAACGATACGGTGCTCGGGCTCTTTCCCGACGTAGCCGAGCTGCCCGTTGCGTTGGCGGTGGCAGCAGCCGGCGTTGCGGCGCTGTGGATCGTGGTGAGGCGCCATCGTGGAGACCTTCCTCTGCAGTTCGCGGCAGCGATAGTCGCAGCATTGTGGGTCACACCTCATCTGATCGCTTACGACTGGATGTTGGTGGGCGTGGCGGCCGGCGCGCTGTGGGCTGACCGAGAGGGCCAACGCTCGGCGTGGCTCGGATATGGTGCACTGACGGCGCTGTGGGCCGCTGCCGCATGGCTGCTCGCCCAGGTCGGTCGCGAATGGCTGGATCTGCGGCTCGAGTTGGCCGCGGTCGGCTTGGCGGCCATTGCGGTTGCGGCATATCTCACGTTGGCGGCGACCAACTCGACTTCCTCCCGTACAATCACCCCCGATGTTTGACTCCCTAACCGCCCGATTGGGCGACACGTTTGCGCGGTTGCGCGGCAAAGGCCGGTTGAGCGAAGCCGATATCGACGCCTCGCTGCGAGAAGTGCGCCTTGCTCTGCTCGAGGCAGATGTGAACGTGGCGGTCGCCAAGGCGCTCCTCGCGCGCGTCAAAGAACGGGCAATGGGCTCTGAGGTCCACAAGAGCCTCACCCCCGGCCAGCAGGTCATCAAGATCGTCCACGAAGAGCTGAAGGTGACCCTGGGTGAGGAAGCTCCGCTTGCCAAACCGTCGGCGCCGCCGCTCGTAATCCTGATTGCCGGCCTTCAGGGATCCGGCAAGACGACCTCTGCTGCGAAATTGGCCAAACTTCTCAAATCGAAGGGCCGCCGCCCGCTCCTAGTTGCGGCGGATCTGCAACGCCCTGCAGCCATCGATCAGCTGGAAACGCTCGGCGAGAGAGTCGGGGTCCCCGTCTACGTCGATCGCAAAACCAAGGCCACGCGACTGGTCAAAGGAGCGCTGAAGCAAGCGCGCGCAGACGGCAACAACGTCGTGATCATCGATACGGCCGGCCGTCTCCAGATCGACAAGGAGTTGATGGGGGAGCTTGCCGCAGTGCGCAAGGCTGCCGATCCGCACGAGATACTCCTTACGGTCGATGCCATGACCGGTCAGGAGGCGGTCAACGTTGCCAACGGTTTCCTCGAGTACACAGAACTCACGGGCCTATTGCTGACGAAACTCGACGGTGATGCGAGGGGAGGAGCCGCCATCTCCGCTCGCGAGGTCACCGGACAGCCGATCAAGTTCGTCGGCATCGGGGAGGGGCTCGACGACCTCGACGTCTTCCACCCCGACCGCATGGCCGACCGAATTCTCGGCATGGGCGATGTCATGACGTTGATTGAGAAGGCCGAAGCGGCCTTCGACGAAGAGCAGGCTGTGGCTGCGGCGGAGAAGCTGCGGACCGCCACTTTCGACCTCGAAGACTTCCTGGAGCAGTTTCAACAGATCCGGAAGATGGGACCCCTGCAATCACTGGTTAAGATGCTCCCCGGCGCAGGGGATGCCTTGCGTGATGTCGAGGTCAACGACAAAGATCTCGGCCGGGTCGAGGCGATCATTCGATCGATGACACCCAACGAGCGTCGCAACCCGAAGCTCATCAACGGGAGCCGAAAGCGGCGTATCGCAACAGGTTCCGGAACTCGCCCACAGGACGTGAATCAAGTCCTGAAGCAGTTCGCGGAGGCGCAGAAGATGATGAAAGCCATCTCCAGTGGCAAGAGCCCGATTCCGGGGCTCTCGCTGCCGGGAATGGGACGCAGCAAGAAGAGGTGAAGTAAATGGCCGTAAAGATCCGCCTGACGCGGATGGGCAAGAAGAAGCAGCCCAGTTACCGCGTTGTGGTGATGGACTCGCGCAAGCCGCGCGACGGGGCCTACATCGAGCAGATCGGTCGTTACGACCCGCGCCAAGATCCGTCGCTCGTAGAGATCGACAACGAGAGGGCTCTCGACTGGCTCAACAAGGGAGCCCAGCCCACCGAGCGCGCCAAGAAGCTCCTCGAGATTTCGGGTGCGTGGACCCGCTTTCGGGTTTCCAAGGGCGACATCCACACAGTTGAGGTGAAGCCGAAGGCGCAAGAGCCGGCCGTGGTCGAAGAGATCGCCGCAGCCGTAGAAGAGTCTGTTGCTGAGGTCGATGAGGCTGCCGAAGTGGCCGCCGAAGAGGCCGGAGAAGAGGCGACCGAAGCGGTAGCCGAAGAGGAGGCCTCGCAATGAGTGGCGAAATCGTCGACAAGGTCGTCAGGTATGTAGTCACCAACATCGTGGACAATCCCGACGATGTTGAGGTTGAGGTCGTCGATGACGGCGATGATGCTGTGGTTGCCGAAGTGCGCACAGCCAAGTCGGACATGGGCCGAGTCATCGGACGTCGCGGACGTGTCGCCAAAGCCATCCGCACCGTCGCCAGGGCGGCCGGTGACGAGGAAGGCCTCGACGTTCAGGTCGAGTTCCTCGACTGATCCGGTCAGCCGTTGATGGCTGACAGACCCGACCGTATTCCCGTCGGATACATCCGGCGCGCCCATGGTCTTCATGGCGATGTCATCTTGCGACCCCAGTCGGACGATCCGGATCGCTTCGTAGTCGGTGCCGGCTTCACCACTGACGAGGATCCCGCTCGCTCGTTGACGATCGCGGAGATTCGCGAGCACAAGGACGGCCTTCTGCTTCGTTTCAACGAGGTGCGCGATCGCAACAGCGGCGACGCAATGCGTGGGGTGACTCTCATGATCGATCCGGCGGACCGCCGCGAGCTCGACGAAGACGAGTTTTGGCCGGAAGACCTGGAGGGTCTCGCCGTGGAACTCAGCGACGGGATGGCTCTTGGGGTGGTGGATTCGGTCATCACCGGCGGTGCTCAGGACCGACTAGTGGTTGCCACAGAAGACGGCACCCTGGTGGAGGTGCCGTTCGTGGCGGCAATCGCCACCGAGGTGGACCAGGCGGCGGGCCGAGTTGTCCTCGACCCGCCCCCCGGCTTGTTTGAGTAGCGGCTAACTGTCGTCACCGTCGTTGTCGTTCTTGTCCGGAGTTTCTGCCTCCGTTCCGACCACGTTGAAGTTCTCATCGAGCTGCACGTCGACTTCACTTCCGTCTGGCAATGTGATCTCGACCTCGTAGAGAGACTCCTCGTCCCCGACTTCGGTGTCGGTCACGGTGCCTTCCCCGATGTGAGCGAGAGCGGCATCGGTTGCCTGCTGTAGAGCAGGCCCTGTGATCGGTGTGTCACTGTCACCGCCGGCGATGGCGGTGGCCGGCCATGCGGCCAGAGCCGCGAGAACGGCGACTCCGATGAGGATCTTGGTGCGATTCTTCATTTCACCTCCTTCGAGGCTCGCTATCTACTTGCAACGTATCAAGCGCTTGCTGACCCCAACCTGACCGAGCCGTTCAGCGCAGAGTCAGCTTCTAGTGAGACAATCGCACCATGAAGCTTCTCCTGGTCGAGGACGACAAGAAGATCGCCACCGCCGTGAAGCGAGGGCTCGAGGCTGAAGGATTCACAGTCGAAGTCGCATTCGATGGCGACCACGGTTACTGGCTGGCTACCGAAGGCGCATACGATCTGATCGTTCTCGACATCATGCTGCCAGGTCGCAACGGATATCGGATCTGCGGCGACCTGCGGAATGCAGGCAACTGGACGCCGATACTGATGTTGACGGCCAAGGATGGTGACCTCGACGAGGCCGAGGCGCTCGACACCGGCGCGGACGACTACCTGACCAAGCCGTTCTCGTTTGCCGTGCTTGTATCGCGAGTCAGAGCATTGCTGCGCAGAACAACAGGGCGCAATCCCGTGCCGGTTGCTGCCGGCGACCTCCGTATTGACCCCGGACAAAGGCGAGCCTGGCGCGGTGAGGACGAGGTTTCGCTCACATCTCGCCAATTCGACGTCCTCGAGTTCCTGATGCGCCGTGCCGGTCAAGTGATGTCGAAGCTCGAGATCCTGAACGGAGTCTGGGAGTACGACTTCGAGGGCGATCCCAACATCGTGGAGGTCTACATCAGACGCCTCCGCACCAGGATCGATGAGCCATTCGGGCGAAACGCCATCGAAACCGTGCGAGGCGCCGGCTACCGGCTCGCAGCGGACGGCGGCTGACCATGTCTCTGCGATCGATGAGATTCAGAATCACGGCGATTGCCACTGTGGCGGTTGCCTTGGTGTTGTTGGGAGTGTCCGTCGTCCTCGTTGTTGCGCAACACCGCCAACTGACCGCCAACCTGGATACATCGCTCCGCCAGAGAGCAGACGACATTGCCGCTCTCATCGCAGGCGACGTGCCTTCCGAGCTGGGAGCCTTTGGCTCTGAGGCGTTCTCTCAGCTTGTGTCCACAAGCGGTGCCGTTGTTGCCGCCAGTGCCAACATCGCCGGCCGACCTGCGCTTGCCGTGGTTCCACCTGGAATCGGAGCGGAGCAGATACGGAGCGTCACTGGACTCGAGATAGAGGAAGACGACGACACCTTTCGGGTGCTGAGCCGAACTGTGACCATCGCCGGAAGCCGTGCCGTGTTGCACGTGGGTGCATCGGTCGAGTCCATAGGTGACGCCACCGAGGCTCTCACTTCGAGCATGGCCTTTGCGGTTCCGCTCGTAGTGGTCGTTCTCGGCGCGCTGATCTGGCTGCTCGTCGGAAAGACACTTCAACCTGTTGAGGCGATTCGGTCGGAGGTCGATTCGATCGGAGGTGATGATCTGGAACGGCGGGTGCCGGTGCCGCACACGGGCGACGAGATCGCGGCGCTTGCGGATACGATGAATCGTATGCTCGACCGCCTGGAGCAAGGCGTAGCTCAACAGCAGCGGTTTGTAGCAGACGCTTCCCACGAGCTGCGCTCGCCGCTGACGAGGATGAGATCGGAGCTAGAGGTGGACTTGCGAACGGCGGCAGATGTCGACCGCGTCCGGCTGGAATCCATTCGCGACGAAGTCGTCGGCTTGCAGCAACTCGTTGAAGACCTGCTCGAGCTGGCGAGGTCAGACGCAGGCGAGCAGGCGACCAACATGGTGAATCTGGATCTCGACGACATTGTGATCGAATCTGCTCGGCTACTCCAGGGCGGTGCCCGCGTCGACGTCGACATGAGTGGTGTGTCCGGCGCCCAGGTGCGCGGCGACCGCAACCAGCTTCGCCGCGCAGTTCAGAATGTTCTGGAGAACGCAGCGCGTCATGCGACCAGCCGGGTGACGCTGTCGCTGCAGGAGGCGTCTGGTGTCGCCCAGCTCGCCATCACAGACGACGGCCCCGGGATATCTCCGCACCAACGCGAACTCATCTTCGAACGTTTCGGGCGTCTCGACAGCTCACGGAACCGCCAGAGCGGTGGCTCGGGCCTCGGCCTGGCCATCGCTCGGGAGATCGTTCGCCGCCACGGCGGCGTCCTCGAGCTGGCCGAGTCCTCCGGCCCAGGCGCCACGTTCGTGATGCGCCTACCCCTCGCTTAGCCCGACGACAGGTTGCACACATGTCATGGTATGGCGTGGTGGCGCAGTTTGATTTCATCAAACTGTGTATGCGATTTCATCGCACGATTTCATCGCAGGGTTTCTCGTCAGGGTGTGACAAGTGGCGCAGTTTGATTTCATCAAACTGTGTATGCGATTTCATCGCACGATTTCATCGCAGGGTTTCTCGTCAGGGTGTGACAAGTGGCGCAGTTTGATTTCATCAAACTGCGTATGCGATTTCATCGCACGATTTCATCCGGCAATGTCGAATTGCATTCGACTGCTACCGGATTTCATCCGGCAATGTCGAATTGCATTCGACTGCTACCGGATTTCATCCGGCAATGACCGGCACCCTCTCCATTGCCGCTGCGACCTTCTCTTCCGGATAGTCGTAGTCGACCAGCTCGCCTGCGAGATATGCCTCGTACGACCTGAGATCGAAGTGACCATGGCCGCACAGTGCGGTGAGGATGACCTTCTCTTCGCCAGTTTCCTTGCACCGCTCGGCCTCGCGAACCGCGGCGGCGATAGCGTGAGTTGGTTCCGGAGCCGGGAGAATTCCTTCGGTGCGAGCAAAGAGGACGCCCGCGTCGAAACACTCTTTTTGGTGGATTGCCTCTGCCTCGACAAGGCCCAGCTCGTAAATGTGTGATACGAGAGGTGCCATACCGTGATAGCGCAAGCCACCGGCATGGATCGGGTCGGGCACGAAGTCGTGGCCGAGCGTGTGCATCTTGACCAGTGGCGTCATCCCTGCCGTATCACCAAAGTCGTAGCGATACTCTCCTTTGGTGAGCGATGGGCAGGCGGCGGGCTCCACGCACCGGATCGTCGGGTCCATGTTTCCCTTCATCTTTTCCCGGATGAATGGGAATGAAAGGCCACCGAAGTTCGATCCTCCTCCTGTGCAGCCGACGAGCAGGTCCGGCGACTCGCCCACCTTGGCGAGCTGCTTGAGCGCTTCCTCCCCGATGATGGTCTGGTGCATGAGCACGTGGTTGAGCACTGATCCCAGCGCGTACTTGGTATCCGGATCCTGAGCTGCAACCTCGACGGCCTCGCTGATGGCGATGCCAAGTGAACCGGGGCTATTGGGATCGGCTTCTAGGATCGCTCGGCCGGATGCCGTCAGGTCGGACGGGCTTGGGTGCACGGTGGCGCCCCACGTCTCCATCATGATCTTGCGGTACGGCTTGAGATCGTAAGACGCGCTCACTTGCCAGACCTCGCAGCCAAGGCCGAAGATCGCGCACGCAAAGGCGAGGGCGGAGCCCCACTGGCCGGCGCCGGTCTCCGTTGTCAGCTTTTTGACGCCTTCCTGAGCGTTGTAGAAGGCCTGGGGAACCGAGGTATTGGGCTTGTGGCTACCGGCGGGCGATACGCCCTCGTACTTGTAATAGATGCGGGCGGGGGTATCGAGCGCCTTCTCCAGGCGATGGGCCCTGAACAGCGGAGACGGCCTCCACAGCCGGTACACATCGAGCACCTCGTCGGGAATGTCGATGTAGCTGTCCTGAGAGACCTCCTGCATGATCAGTGCCATGGGGAACAGGGGGGCGAGGTCGGCGGGGCCAATCGGCTCGTGTGTCCCGGGATGAAGCACCGGCGGGGGTGGCTCGGGAAGGTCGGGGATGATGTTGTACCACTGAGTCGGCATCTCCGATTCGTTCAACGTGATTTTGGTATCCATGCCGGAATCTCCTCCTCTGCGGCGAGATGGACAAGCTAGCAACTATGGTTTCGCGACTTCTGGAAAGGGTGAGAATTTGAGCGAGGCCTGGGATGCCCCATTGACGCCGACGGCGTTTCTTGACAGGTCGGCGTTGGTCTTCGCCGATCGAACTGCCGTGATCGACGGCGATCTGCGGTTCACCTACAGGGAGTTCCACGAGCGTTGCGAGCGCCTGGCCGGAGCGCTGATCGAGCGTGGAGTCGAACCAGGCGATCGGGTCGCGGTGCTCGCCCCCAACAACAGGATTCCGTTAGAGGCCCACAACGGAGTCCCCAAGGCGGCGGCTGTGCTCGTCGCTATGAACTTCCGGCTCGCTCCGGCTGAATTGGCCTACATCATCAACCACTCGGGCGCCAAGACGCTTATCTATGACCACACGTATGCGGCGACCACCGCTCGGTTGCTCGAGATGGTCGATCACGAGATAGATGTGATCGAGGCCAACGGGCCCGATGACGAGTATGAGCAGGCACTTGCTGGCGCCCAACCGCTCTCTCGTCCTGTGGCCGACGAGAGGTCACTCCTCGCCCTCAACTACACCAGTGGCACCACCGGTCAGCCAAAAGGCGTCATGTATCGGCACCGTGGTGCCTATCTGACCGCATTGGCCGGTGCCTATCACTCCAAACTCGACAAGTCGTCAGTCTTCCTATGGACGTTGCCTATGTTCCACTGCAATGGGTGGTGTTTCACCTGGGCGGTGACGGCGGCCGGCGCCACCCACTTGTGTCTTCCCCAGGTCGACGCCGGCCAGATTTGGCAGCTCATCCGCGAGGAAGGTGTGACCCACTTCAACGGGGCGCCGACGGTGCTGTCGATGGTGGCCTACGACCCGGCGGCAGAGGAGGGCCCGCCGCCACGGCAGATCGAGATTGCGACGGGCGGTGCGCCACCGTCACCGGCGATCCTGGAGCGGATGGCCGAGATCAACATGAACGTCACTCACCTTTACGGGCTCACGGAGACATACGGGCCCGCCACGATCTGCGAGTGGCAACCGGAGTGGGACGCGTTGCCCATTTCAGAGCAGGCGAATATCAAGGCGCGTCAAGGCGTCGGCTGGGTGACTTCGCTTCGGGCCCGGGTCGTCAACGAGAGTGGGGGAGACGTAGCCGCCAACGGCCAGGAGATGGGTGAGATTGCCCTTCGTGGCAACGGTCTCATGGCCGGCTACTACCACGATCCCGACGCCACTGCCACGGCTGTGCCCGACGGCTGGTTCCGCACCGGGGACCTGGCCGTGATGCACCCAGACGGATACGTTGAGATCAGAGATCGCTCCAAGGACATCATCATCTCCGGGGGAGAGAACATCGCATCGATCGAGGTCGAGCAGGCTGTGGCCAGCCACCCCGCCGTGCTCGAAGTTGCGGTGATCGCCCACCCAGATGACAAGTGGGGAGAGGTTCCAGTGGCGTACGTGGGTCTGAAGCCGGACGCAACGGCCACGGAGGAAGAGATCATCGAACATGTTCGCGACCGATTGGCTCACTACAAGGCGCCGAAGCAAGTCGTGTTCGGCGAGCTGCCGAAGACGTCTACAGGCAAGGTGCAGAAGTACGTGCTGCGAGCCGGAGTAGCAGGCTAGGGGACCACCCAGCTGTGTACGTCGCACGTCTGAGGCGGGAAGAGTGCCTTCATAAGGTCTTCCTGTTCTCCGAGGTTGACGTCCGGGTTGAGCTCTGCCAGCTTCTCCGCGCCCAGCGGGCCGAGGAGAAGTGACACGATGCGATCGGGGGCTACACCTGATCCGCCTCCGCCGATCGGAGCCTGTTCAGCCGGCCCCCGCCGCATTGGACCAACCTGTCCCTGTCCGTAGTTGAAACGAATCGACGTCTCGTACATCGAGATCAGGGCATCGCCGCGGGCGGTCGCGTCCCACTCCCGCAGCCGTGTCGAGAACACCGGCCGCATCGCCTCCATGAGTTTGACGGGGTCCGCCACCCTCACGAAGTACGCGTCACCGGACGGGTCGGGATCGGCGAGCTGGTCTAGATGAGAGCGTGCGGCTTCGCGCCCCATGACCGTCACGTCGTACGCCCCGCCGTCGCCGGCGGCGTTTATAAGCGCAGCGGCGCCGCCAGCCGAGTTGGCGATCAGGTCGAACAGGTAGCGGTCGCCCTCGTACGGGTAGACGCGGCCGTACCCGTATCCGCTCGAGCTGTGGGCGACCACCAGGTCGTAAACCGGAGACATCTCGTAGATGTCCCACATACGCCGACTCGCAGTGAATGCAACGTCGGCTTGTCGCGAAAAGGCCGTTTGGGCGGCGGCGAGGTCGGGAACCTCAGCTCCCGACACCTGCTGGACCGACCAGCCGCTCGGCGTCGGTGGAGCGTCGCCGGCGGCGAAGTCGTACGTCGATTCCACCGGGATGGCGTACTCGTAGCCAAACTTGCGGTAGAAATAGGTGATTCCGACGATCCACTGCACCATCTCGTTGCGGGTTTGTGCGGTGTTGTGTATTTCCTCGATGAGCCTGCGAACGAGACCGCGTCCTTCCGCATCCTCATGGGTGGCGACGAATTCGATTGCGCCGGCACCGACAGTCACTTCCCCGACATGCATCTCGCCGGGGAACACGCCGGCTGTGGACAGGATGCGCCCATCCTCGTCCGCAACGAACCAGCGATTGCGGAAGTAGTCGTCACTGAGAACGATTTCGGCTTCACGAGCGTCGTCTTCGCCGATGCGTGCTGCAACCAGCTCGGCGATCTGGCCGATGTCTTCATGATCTGCGGTGCGGATACGTACTGCCATAGCGCGGCACGCTAACCGGTAGGGGCTTGTGGCCATAGGCGGCATCGGAGCGACGGCGCGACGATGCGACAAGGACAACGCCGACCCCTCACTGCGACGAGGGAGACGTGGCGGCGTGGGGGTCCTAACGAAGGGGACTCGTTGTGAACGGTCGAAGCATCTTCGGCGGCCGCCGTATGGGGACGCTCCTGCTCGCGCTGACCACTGCCCTGATCTTCTTGCCTCGGTCGACCCTCGGCGCCAGCGCGCCGTTTGAGGTGGCCTGTCCCGATGACAGTCTGCAGGAAGCGATTGACGGTGCTCCGCGAGGCGTCGAAATCCACGTGTCAGGTACCTGTGTCGAGACGATCGACATCAGTGAGGACGTCACTATCT
>JAHEJX010000158.1 GCA_024638645.1 Actinomycetes bacterium | reverse complement strand
CTGCGCAGCTCGGCGGCAGGAGGTCGCGAGTACTTTGCCTGCGGCAAAGGTCTGAGAGGCGACAGCGAATCTCGCCGCCCCGATTGGTTTAAATGACGGCTCTGTCGAAGTTTACGGCAGGGCCGTTTTTCTTGTCATTTGTAACAGTGTCAGAAACACTCGCTTGCACCTCTCGATCCCGGGTAGGCATTGTGATCGTGGAGCAGTTGGGACGTGAGTTGTTTCTAGTCAGGAAGGCGAGGCTGAAGCCATCTTGGATCCTGTATCGGAGAGCCTGTTTGTCTGGACGCCTTGGGGCGTTTCGGGCGTTCTCGCTTGGCTGATTGCCTGGGCGGCAGCGGTCTTCATTTTCCGCACCGCCCCGGATCCTCAAGTTCGCTGGCGGTTTTCGGTCCTTCTGTTCGTCGAAGGAGCGATGATCCTGACGGGCTCATCGGGGCCGGCCCTGTGGATCGGATCGGCGGAAGGTGTTCGCCTGGCGTCGCTCGCTCACTTCGCAAATGACTGGCTTCTCTTGGCCGCTTATCTGCCTGCTCTGGCTGTCGCGATCGATTCGCCTCTCCTGCGTACATTTCGGCGAGGACCAGGAGCCTTGGCCGTCCTGATCATCGGCCTCGGCGGTGCAGTGTTCGCGTTGATGCGTCCGGATTTGTTCGTCGCCAACGTTTCTCCTGCGCCTCCGAATTTCGGACAGGTGTGGATGCCGACTCCGGGAAGAGCTTGGCCCGTCATCGCAGTCCTTCTAGCGGTGAGTTACACCTATGGGTTTGTTGCCACCGTGCTCAGCTGGCACTCGGCGCGCAGTCCCGTGGCCCGAAAGCGTGCTGGGAGTTTGGCGCTCGCCTTCGGTACACGCGACGTGTTTTGGGGTGCAGCCTTCTTGGGATTCGGACTATTCCCGGAAGCGCTTCCGACCGTTGGGCTGCCGCTGCTTCAACTCGCCTCGATAGCACTGCTGATCTATGTCCTGCTGATGGCATACGGCATTGCGTCGGCTCACGTATTTGATATCGATCTCAAGCTCAAATGGACGCTTGAGCGCGGCACGATCGCGGCCGTGTTCGTTGCCGTATTTTTCGTTGTGTCCGAAGGTGCGGCGATGCTTCTCTCCGATCGGTTGGGGAGCTTGCTAGGGCTCTTGGCTACAGGTGCTCTTGTGTTTCTTCTGGCTCCGCTCCACAGAGCCGCGGAGAGCCTGGCGGGCGTTGCGATGCCGAAGGTGGTGGATACACCTGAGTACCGTGCGTTTCGCAGGGAGCAGATCTACGGTGAAGCGCTGGCCGACGCCCTTAAGGATGGTGATGTGACTCCCGTGGAACGCGCGATTCTCGAACGGCTGCGCGCCGCTCTCGAGCTCGACGAGAAGGCCGCACAGGATCTGGAAGGCGCCGCTCGGGAGCACTGGGACCAGTGTCAGCGACAGTGACAACGCCCACGGGCGCTGGCTGACGCTGGCAAATGGCGTGACGCGTCCAGTCACTACCGGCGGAGAAACTCGAGTTCGTTGAACCAGAAATCCTCGTTGGGTACGTCCACTTTCATTTCCACCGGTCGTCCGGCAACGTCGAGGACAAACTGCACCGTGCCTTGGCCGAACCAGGGAAACCGGTTGCGCCACTCCACGATGAACGTGTCATGGTGAAGGTGTCGGAGATCCCCCACTAATTCCGCCGCCGGCTGGAACTGCAGCACCAGATGACCTTCGGCCACTGTCACCGTGGCCTCGCCGTAGAGATCGCCGCCGTAGGTTCCGGCATATTCCTCCAGTGGCACTGACGGCGTCGTACCCGAGACCTGGTGCTCCTCGGCGTGCCGTTGGCGCGCCTCGAAGTCGGCACGGGACTCCAGGAAGCGTGGCAGATAATCCGCGCTCCAATCGAACCCGTCACCTCCCAGGAAGGTGTCAAGGATCTGATACGTCAACGCCGTGGAGATCCAGGTCATGCTGTTGGTGAGAATGACCACCCCAAGGTTCTCCTCAGGGACCAGGGCAACGCGGGAATACATACCGTCGTAAGCCCCACCGTGGCTGGCCACTTTGCGACCGCGGTAGTCCATCAGGCTCCACCCCAGACCATATCCACGAAAGTGCACCGAGGGCCAACGCGATTCGCTCCCGCTCGATACCCGGAACGAATTGTAGGGTGTCCACATATCGCGGGAGCGTTCCGGCGAGAAGATGGTGTCCGTCTCTGCTATGCCGCGATCAAGTTGCAGTTGGAGCCACGCGGTCATGTCGTTGACCGATGAGATGACGCCCCCGGCCGCGGCCGCGGCGTCCCAACTACGCCACTCGAACTGCTGCGTCTGGCCGTCTACCAAGCCGTGGGGCTGGGCCACGTTGTCCGTTCCCTCAAGTTGCGAAATAGAGGTTACCGTACGGCCCATAGCCAACGGGTCGAGGATGCGTTGCTGCACGAACTCGGCCCACGATTGCCCGGACACGGAGGCGATCACTTCTCCGGCAGCGATGAACATCAAGTTGGAGTAGCGGTAGGAAGCTCGGAAGTCTCCGGTGGGGGGCAAGTACCGAATGCGGCGCAGCACTTCCTCGGAGCTGTAATCGGTCAGATACCAAAGCAGATCACCACTGTAGGTTCCGTAGCCGCTCCGGTGAGACAGGAGATCGTGTATCCTGATATCGGCGGTCACGTACTCATCATATAACCGGAGGTAAGGGAGGTAATCGATGACCCGATCATCCCAGGCGAGCTTGCCTTCATCTACCAGGATGGCCAACGCTGCCGAGGTGAACGCCTTGGAATTGGAGGCGATGGCGAACAGCGTGTGCTCGTCGACCGCCGTGGGATCGTCGATGCTCAAGACACCATATCCACGAGTCAGGACAACCTCGCCGTCCTTAATGATGGCCACGGCCATCCCGGGTACCGGCCATGTTTGTTGAGCCTCCGCAATGTACCTGTCGAGTTGTTCGACAGACTGTGCCGACACTGAAGGGGCCAGGACGGTCGCGGCAAGCAGGAGGAGGAGCACTACGTGGCAAGCGCGAACGGCGCGTCGGGTAGGGGCGGTACCAGAACTCACGGTGTTCTCCCGGGCTGGGGCTGGTCTAGTGCGAGACGATGCCAGTCTCGGACTATACTGTCAATCCATGTTAGGGTATCAGAGCAAGCGCCCACTGACGACTGTGGGCCACGCCTCGATTGCGAGCTAGTGGAGTAGGATGTCTGGCAAGAGAACTTTCACGCGCCAACCAACGAGATGTCAATTAGGATGCAAAACATGAGTGACCCGTTTGTCCCACGCGTCGGTGGAGTCCTCAGTGCCGACGTTGCCGTTCCCGAACACGAACGTGTAGTGCGCTTTTACTCACGTGTACTCACGACGGGCGAGAATCCGCTTTGGCGTGAGGATCTGATGAACAACCGAGGCGTGCCGGTAATCGGATTGGGCGCGCGCAGCGCAGAGCTCGATCACCTTCCGCTCCAATGGATGCCGCACATTCAAGTCGCCGATGTCGCAACCAGTGTGGAGCGTGCGCTCGATCTTGCCGGGAGCGAGCTCATGCATGGCAGAGACCATGATGGAAACAGCCAGTGGGCGGTGCTGCTCGATCCCAATGGTGCGGCGTTCGGGATTATTCCGGTCGTCTCCGAGGAGCCGATCCCGCGAATTGAGGACGCTTCTTCACGCGACTCCGGGGCCCGCGTGGGTTGCATCTCCTGGCTCGACCTGACGGTCTCCGACGCCGCGGCAACGTGCGACTTCTATCGACAGGTCGTGGGCTGGTCGGTACAGGACGTCGAGATGGAGGATGCAGGCGAACGCTACGCCGACTACAACCTGCTTTGCGATGATGGAAATTTGGCGGCCGGAGTCTGTCATGCGCGCGGTGTGAACGCGGGTCTGCCACCCATCTGGTTGATCTACCTTCCCGTTGGCGACCTCGACGAGAGCCTCCGTCGCGTTCGGGAGGGAGGGGGTAAGATCCTCAAGGAGTCGGGCGGGACCGATGGGGAGTATGCGTACGCGGTGGTTCAGGATCCTGTGGGAGCGTGCCTGGCGTTGTGCCGCGATAACCAAAGTGCAGCGGCCTAACGAGCGATTGCTGGTTGGGGGCGATCAGCTCTGGTCGCTCTAGTCCTCGACCTCGACGATCATCTCGATCTCCACCGTCAGATTGACGGGGAGTGAAGCCACGCCCACGGCGGCTCGTGCATGCCGCCCTCGTGCACCGAACACGTCCACGAGAAGATCGGACGCTCCATTCACGACCTGAGAGTGCTGCGTGAAGTCGTCGGTCGCGTTGACCATGCCCACGAGTCGGACGATCCGCACGACCTTGTCCAGGTCGCCGATCTCAGCTTTCAACGTCCCCAGCATACAGAGCGCCGTCCCACGCGCCGCCTGGTAGGCCTCCTGCACCGTCCGGTCCGCGCCGACCTTTCCCGTCGTGTAATCCTCGCACTCCGTGTGGCCGCCGAGGAAGACGAGGTTTCCGGACCGAACGGCCCGCACGTAGTTGGCAAACGGTTCGTACGGCGTCGGTAGTTCCAGGCCGAGCTCGGCCAAACGTGCCTCGGCACCTGGCTCGTCCTGAGCCTCTGCTGGCGCGGCGACGCCCAGCAGCAGGAGCAGACAGGCGGTCGAGATTCGTGCCTGAAGCATGCGTCACACCTCCACGAGTGCGAGTAGGCGCCCATTATAGGTGCGAGCCTCTGGGCCCCGTCAAGCAACAGTGTCGCCTAGTCGATGCGCGGATTCAGGTCGGAGGGGACGGCTGACTGTCCCACCAGTCCGAAGACCCGGGAAATCCCGACAATCAATTGCAGGTTTGCATTGCCCGTTTCCCACTCATCCAGTCGGGAAGCGATCCCGAAGTCCAGGACCCTGACATTGCTGACTTGCCACCTCATTCCTACTTCCGCCCACACCCGGGCGCGACCGGTGCTGACAGGGAGCTCCACGTAGACATCGCCCATGACGGCTTTGCTGAAGAGACCAATCGGGTAGTCGAAGGCAAGGCCCAATCGCCAGAAGTCGCCGCTGTCTTCTGCACTTGCAGCGACATAGCCACCGTTCGTGTGCACCCGTACCCTGCCGAACGATCGCGTGAGGATCCCCTTGAGCCCAACGCTCCAATCCTCGTTCCCAAGGCTGCCAGTGCCCGGCGTTGCCAGGTCAATCCGGGCAGCGATTGCAGGTAGGCTCCAGGTCTCTCGATTGAGGTTGTATAAGACGTGGCCACGAACCGTCTCGATGCCGCTCAACGTCTCTGATCC
>JAHEJX010000062.1:17764-21079 GCA_024638645.1 Actinomycetes bacterium | reverse complement strand
CTGCCATCTGAGTCGACCTGAAGGTCGCCGCCGACCAGCTCGGCACGCTCCTTCATGCCCTGCAGTCCCACATGACCAACGGGCGCGTTCTCGGTCAAGTCGAAACCCGCACCGTTGTCGCGGATTTGAAGCTCGATCTTTCCGTTGCGACGAGCCAGGCTGAGCTGAGCCTCTGAGGCGCCGCTGTGACGAACGACGTTGGTGAGAGCTTCGTCGGCGATTCTGTATACAGCCTGTTCTACCTGTGGATCGAGGTTGCCGACCTGGTTGTCGAGATACGTGGCGACAGTTACGGAAGATCCCGCCCCGACTTTGGCACCGAGCTCGTCGAGAGCGCCTAACAACCCGTGCTCCTCCAACGGACTGGCTCGCAGCGCCTGGATCGCCCGCCTCGCCTCGCCGAGGCCGCCGCGGGCTGCGGCCAACGACTGGTCGAGCATTGCCTTGGCCTTCGCAGGATCCGAATCCCACAGTGCCTTGACGGCCTCCAGCTGTACGGCTGTGGCCGACAACGAATGAGCCAGTGTGTCGTGTAGCTCGCGAGCCAGCCGGTTTCGCTCCCGGGACGTGGCAAGCGCCTCTCGCGTCGCGGCATGATCCGCCAGCGAAGCTCTGGCCTCCTTTTGGCCACCAACCAGCTTCACCACGAAGAGCCCAACGAATGCCCACAGCACGCCACGTGCCAGCACGAGTGCGGAGAGGACTCTCACGTCGGCGCCTGCCTGCTCGAGCGGTGGGATCGCAGCGCCGGCGTCGAGAACCGTGGTGGCTGTGGCCCAAATCAGCACCGCTCGGTACCGATACTGCCAGGCGATCATCAGCAGCGGCACCCACAGCAAGAAGAAGGGCAGCCAGTAGTCGGCGAGTGCCTCGTTCGGCGAGAGGCCGGCGTCGAGGCGGCCGACCACGTTCTGCGTGCTTTCGACTATCGGCCCGAGCGTCGCCAGTACCAGCGCTACCGGCAGGAACCACTTGCCGAGTTTGCGCTGAGCCCACGGCCAGAACAGCACAATGGCAAGCATTCCGAAGAAAAAGACGCCACCTTCGGGGAAGCGCGGATTCTCGGGATCCCGTCCCGCTGATACGGACCACCACGCCAGCACCCCGAAGCCAAGCCGAATCGCCACGTACCAGCGGAATATCCGTAGCAGCCCCGGTTCCACGTCCGGGTGTTCGCGGTCAAAGCGCTCGCGCCACCGTTCTCTGAGCTTCGATGCCATGGCCTCATTATCGGCCCAGTGAGTCATCTCCCCTAGTGACATCTGTCATGTCGGGACGTGCGTTCCGTCAGCGTCCCAAATGCCTTGCGTTACTACTCGTTCGACGCCGATTCGTCGTCCAATACGTGTGTAAGCCAAACACCACACGGAGGTGGATCGTGAACAAGATGTTTCTCGCAGCCGGACTGGCCGCATTCGGACTCGTCGCCGGAGCCTGCCAGATCGACGTTGAGCGCAACACCGACGGCTCGCTGTCAATCGAGGCAGTGATCTCGGAAACCGACATTGCCACAGAGATCGCTCTAGGCATGGAGGCCGAAGAGGGCACCGTGACGGTAGACCTCAAAGACGGCTACGCACTCGTGGCGGCAGAAGGCCCCAACGACGAGAACCGCCGGCTGACGGACACCTTCAGCTTCCGCATGGAGCTGTACGTCGACGGCGACCACCTTGGAGCCGAGATTTCGGACGCCAAGTGGAACGGATTCGATGTCCCACAGGACATGGTGGATATCTGGAACGAGGAGCTCGCCAAGGAGCTCGAGGCCGGCGCCAAAGAAGATCCCGACAGCACTTTGGTGGACGTCGAGATCACTGAGGACGACCTCAGGTTCGAGTTCCGAGTCGAGACTGAGCACTCAAAGGGATAGAGATCCAGCCACCCGCTAGCCACATGTGGTCGGGCAGGTAGGTAGGGAAAGCAGAGAGACGGGCGGCCCGCATCTCGGGCCGCCCTCTCGCGTTAGTGGCAGGTTCCGGTACCGGAGTGCATCACGGCACCATCGCCGACCCTGCGGAATTGCCAGCTGTAGCTGTCGGCTGCGAGCTCGAGGACGAGGACGCCGTAATGCGTGTTGTCCACGACCTCTTGATTTGGATGTGGATTGGCCGGGTTGTTGTGGAGGGACCGCCCGCCCGTGCCGGCAATGAACTGCCGAATGCCGTTGATGGGATCGACGTTGCCCTGCCAGTCTTGCGGAGCTGACTGGGCGTAGTAGTGAGCGTGGGCACTCACGACAACGTCGGCACCATATTCGTAGAGCGCCTTCCAGTGCTCGAGCAGGTTGCCTCGCGGGTTCTGATCGACGAACCGGGGGTGATGGTGGAACGCAATCGTGCAGAGATTCGATGAGGCGGCCAGCTCGGAGCGCAGCCACTGGATCTGCGGGGTGGCCGCCCCACAACCCCCGATCGATCCGCATGCGCTGTTGAGAACGAAGAGCTCCCAACCGGCGATCTCCGTGCGATACCAAGCATCCGGCGGGGCTGCGGTGGCGCCCCAGTAGTTGAAGTAACCGGCGGCCCCGGGAGTGTTGTATTCGTGGTTCCCAACAACCGGCAGGCTGATCGCTTTGTGCTGACCCCACGTCGGGTCGTAGCAGTTGGCGTACTCGGCATCCGTTCCGTCTTCGTACACCAAGTCGCCGACCGGAACGACCGTGACCGGCAGCGAGGTGCCCGCCATGATCTGCGTGATCAGGTTCGCAGTGTCGGTGTCGTTGGTGTTGTTGCAGTGCGAGATGTCACCGGCGGCAATGATCATGTGCGACGCCCCGGTGTTGCTGACCGTGACCGAGATTGCAGCGGTCGTCTGGTTGGCATCCAAGTCGGTCACCCTGGCGACGAGGTTGGCGGTTCCGTCAGGTGCTGTCGTCGTGTCCCAGTCAAGGGTGTGACGAAGGGTGCCGGCATTGAACGATGCCGGATCGAAGGTGGCCCCGCCGTCCGTGGATATGTCGACCGACAGCTGGGCGGCGGGGTCCTGTGGATCCGATGCTGCCAAGTCGATCATGATGCTTCCGGACACGACATTGCCCTGCTGCGGGTTGTAGAAGACGACGTTCGGGTCCTCAGCCTGCGCGGTGCCAACCAGATACAGGTTGTTGACCTCAGTCGAGGTGAGCGCAATGTTGTAAATGGCAACCTCATCGATCACGCCATCGAAGTAGTGGCCGTTGCCGGTTGCCGACTGGTCGTGGAAGAGCGTTGCATTGTTCATCGCGCCAATCCCCGTGTCCGAACCATGCCCGTGCAGGGTTCCCCCCGTTGCTGATCCGATTGAGACTCCATTGAGATAGGCAGTGAATGTGCCTCC
>JAHEJX010000062.1:0-17664 GCA_024638645.1 Actinomycetes bacterium | reverse complement strand
GTATCCCAATCGACTGTGTGGTGCAGAGTCGCCGGCTGGAACAGCGCCGGAACGAATGTGGCTCCGTTGTCGAATGAAATGTCTACGGTCAACTGGTCGGGGGCCGATTGCGGATCGCCTGCCGAAACTTCCACCATGACCGATCCGGCGACTGTTGCGTCGGCGGTTGGATTGACAAAACTGACCCACGGACGATTCGCCGCTGCGTTGTCGACGGTCACCGCGATCGATGCGGAAGACTGGTTGGCATCCAGATCCGTGACGCGAGCCATGAGGGTCACCGGTCCGTCTGGCAACGTGCTTGTGTCCCAATCCAGATCGTGGCGCCCGGAGCCGGGATCGTATGTAGCGGCCACATAAGTGACCCCGCCATCCACCGATACCTCGACTGCGAGAAGGTCAGATGAGTCCTGCGGATCGGCTGCGACCAGCTCAATGCCGACTACCCCGGCAACGATTGCGGATTCGGCCGGGGTGAAGAACGAAACGCTGGGGAAGGCGGCTGTGACGTTGTCGACAGTCACTTCGATTGAGGTCATCACTGCGTTGGCGTCCGAGTCCGTCACCCTGGCGACGAGGGAGGTTGGGCCATCGGGACCGAGAGCTGTGTCCCACAGAAGATCGAAAAACGTCGTCACCGGGTTGTAGGACGCAACCGAATAGGTATCGCCGCCGTCCGTCGAGATTTCCACCGTCAGCTGGTCACGTGGTGTCTGTGGATCCGCCGCAGACACCTCGATTGGCACGAGGCCGCCGACGGTGGACCCGTTGAGCGGCGCCACGAAGGAGCTCGTTGGGTCCTCCGGCTCGAGCGGATCGCCGGCGGCATGGTGCTCCGCAATGTCGGCGGCGCTGAGAGGAGTGTTGTAGATCGCCACCTCGTCGATGATCCCGTCGAAGTAGAAGCCGTTGCCGGAAGATTTGCCATCGTGGAATCGAGCCGAATCATTCATGGCCGCGATGCCCGTGTCTGCACTGTGATTGAAGAGCGTTCCAGCCCCCGAGCTGCTCCCCATCGAAACGCCATTCAGGTACGCGTCGAGGTTGGGGGCGTCCAGGACAAGAGCTACGTGGTAGCTCCCCCCGGCAGAGACGGCAGCATTGTGGAACACCGGTCCCCAGGCTTGGCCGGACAGGTTCCAACCGCCCGCGTACAACTGCCCATCGTCGATGTAGATCGACAACCCCCGCGTGCCCGCGCCTTCCTCGAAGAGGACACTGCGCCCGGCCACCGTGCCGGCAGAGAACCACAGCTCCACCGAGCGTTGCGAGAACTGCCCCTTGTTTATCAGGCTCGAGTCGGGCACGGCCACGTAGCTGCCGCCTCCAAATCCAGGAGCCAGGTCGGCATCGCCAATGAGGCCAGGACCGCCGAGAGATGGAGAGCCAACATACGCTGCATCCAACCCGCCGATTTCGTCCGCTGCCACGGTGCCGCCGGCTTCCCCAAGCCGCCAATACACGACCGGCCCGTCGGCCATGACCGTGTCCCTGTAGTCGGTGCCGCCCGGGCTGTTGCGTACAGTCACTGCGACGCTGTTGTCGACGATGTTGCCATCCGTGTCGGTGACCCGGGCCACAACACTCGCCGGCCCGTCGGGCACGGCCGTCGTGTCCCACGACAGTGTGTGAGTGCCCGGCCCGGGGTTGAAGGTCGCCGCCGAGAAAGAGGCGCCACCATTGGTTGAGATTTGAACCATCAACTCGCCCGGCGAGTCCTGCGGGTCCGTCGCCGCCACCTCGATCTCGACCGTGGCCAAAACCTGAGCGCCGTCCATGGGATTGACGAACGTCACAGCGGGATCTTCAGGAGCCGAAAGGCCCGCGGCGTAATGGAAGGCCACCGCAGCCTCCGACAGCGAAGAGTTGTAGAACGCCACCTCGTCGATGGAACCGATGAAGTAGAAGCCATCTCCGGGAACTGGACCGTCGTGGAAGCTCGTGGCGTTGTTCATGGCGCCAACGCCGGTATCGGAACCGTGGGAGTGCAGCGTGCCGGCCGTTCCGGATCCCAATGAAACGCCGTTGAGGTATCCGGTCAGCGTTGCGGTGGGCTGATCAAGCACGAGCACGGCGTGATAGGCGACGCCTGGCGAAACGGGTGCTGTGAGCGCTACGTGGCCCCATGGCGTGTCCGCGGACGAGTCGTCCTGCGTGTTCCAACCGGCGATATACAACAGTCCACCGTCGAGGTACATCGAAAGCCCGCGGGTCGTGCCGCCTTCCTCCACTATCACCTGGCGGCTGGTGACGTCTTCTGCTCGGAACCACAGCTCGATGCTGCGCTGCGTCTTCTTGCCCAGGTTGATCAAAGCGGAATCGGGAACGTCAACATGGTCGCCACCGCCGCCGAAGCCCGTGGCCGTGTCTGTGTCGATAACGAGGCCGGGCACACCGAGGGTCGGCGATCCGGCATAGGTGGAATCGAGCGCACCAGTCTCGTCGAACGCGATAGTGCCGCTGGATTCGCCGAGACGCCAGTACGCCACAGGATTGTCGGCGAGCACGGCCGCCCGGTAGTCAGTGCCCGCCGCAAGCGCGGAGGGCTGAATGCTCACGAGCAACCCCGCTACGAGGGACGCAGCAAGCGCGCCGCGCAACATCTGGCCCATTTCTTTCCGCCCCAAAATCCCTCCATGTGGCGGACGCCCCCAACGCGCGCCGCACAAATGGCAACTTAAGTGAAGTCAGCCGCGCCATCAACCATTTTGTGGGATTGTGCCCGATACGAGATCAGACAGGCTGTGACCAGGTGGGATCGTCAAACCGCTGGATCTCGATCAAGTGTCCGTCCGGATCTCGATAGAAAGCCTGATAGATCGAGTAGGTGGGGTGCGCGGCCGGCTCATGCTCGCAGGCCACTCCTCTGGTGATCAACCGGTCGTGCCAGCCATCGACATCCTCGGTGACGAGGGTCAGAATGACACCCTCACTGTCCGTCCGGCCCGGGCGTAGACAAATACCCAAGAAGGCCCCGTCGTTCACCCGGTAGATGCGGCAGTCCCCTTGATCCTCGACGAGACCGAGGCCGAGCACCTGTTCGTAGAAGGTGGCAGACCGCTCGAGATCGTCCACCGAAAGAAACGTGATCTGCTCACTGAAATCGCCCATTCCAAGACGTTACCGCCGGCCATCGCTCTGGGGGACACGTGTTTCAGGGGCCGCCCCCCCCCAATTAGGTCCCTAGCTGAACGGGCCCTTGTCCCCTATTCCGAGATGCATAAGAAGTCATACGGTGCATTAGCAAGCACAAAGAGGCACAGAACATGACTCTTCTCACCACCAAAGAAGTCCAGGACCTCTTCAAGGTCGACAAGTCAACCATCTATCGGATGGCTGAAGACGGCCGGATTCCGGCCGTCAAGGTGGGCCGCCAGTGGCGGTTCCCATCCGACCAACTCGACAGCCTGCTCGGCGGAGTCGCTCCCACGGCGCTCACCCCCTCCCCCTCGGCTCCGCCGGCAGGTGAGTTGGACCTCGATGCGACCCTCCCCGCCGAGACGGCACAGACGGTGGCAGACCTCGCCGCCGACATGTTTGGCGTTATGGCGGTCGTGACCGACATGGAAGGCAACTCTCTCTCTACGGTCGCCAATCCGTGTGGCTATTTCAGCGCAGTGTTCGAAGGGACGTACACCGCCGACCGCTGCGCAGACAGCTGGCGCCAGCTGGGCGAAGAAATCGACCTAGAGCCGAGGTTCCTGCCCAGCCATCTCGGCTTCCTGTGCGCCCGCAGCTTCATTCGACAGGGCCATCGCCTGGTCGGCATGGTCATCGTTGGCGGCGTCGCCCCCCAAACCTGGCCGCCGAGCGATGCGGACATCACGGCCGTTGCTGCCGAAACGGGTGTGGACGAAGCAGCGATCCGCCAGCACATGAACGAGGTGTACTGGATCGACGAGCCGCACCAGCAGTGGATCGTCCGCAACCTGTCCCGGATGAGCGACCTGCTCTCCCAGCTCGCAGAGGGCAGGGGCCGCCTCATCGCCAAGCTCGAAAGCATTGCCGCGCTAGCCGGCGCGGATCAAGAATCAAACGACAAGGAGACAACGTGAAGCGACTGCTGATCCTGGGGGCCGGCACAGCCGGGACGATGGTGGCCAACAAGCTCCGTCCCAAGTTGGACGAGAGCGAATGGAACATCACCGTCGTCGACCAGGACGAGACGCACTACTACCAGCCCGGATTCCTGTTCATGCCATTCGGGGAGTACACGAGGAAGGATCTCGAGAAGCCCAAGCAGGAACTCATCCATGACGGCATCGACGTAGTCATGGCCGAGGTTGACGCCGTCGACGCCACAGCCAGCACAGTCACGCTCGCCAACGGCGACGCGATCACATACGACTATCTGGTTATCGCCACCGGAACGTCGCCTCGCCCCGCCGAGACGCCCGGTCTGGCGTCGGACGAGTGGTACAAGTCCGTATTCGACTTCTACACCATCGACGGTGCCGAAGCCCTGGCTGCCAAGTTGGCGGACTGGGAAGGCGGCAAACTGGTGGTCAACATCGTCGAGATGCCCATCAAGTGCCCCGTTGCACCGATGGAGTTCCTGTTCCTCGCCGAGGCGTTCTTCGACGAGAAAGGCCTGGGCGACAAGGTCGAACTCGAGTACGTCACCCCGCTCCCCGCAGCATTCACCAAGCCCATTGCGGCCAAGCACCTCGGAGAGATGCTCGAAGAGCGGCACATTTCTGTAGAGCCCGACTTCATGCTCGAGTCCGTCGACACCAAAGCTCGCAAGCTCATCTCATACGATGAGCGGGAGGTCGCATACGACCTGCTGGTGACGATTCCGGTGAACATGGGCGCCGACTTCGTCGGGCGCTCCGGCCTCGGCGACGAGCTCAACCATGTCCCTGTCGACAAGCACACGTTCGTGAGCAAGGACCACGCCAACATCTTTGCCCTTGGCGACGCGGCAGCACTGCCGACTTCGAAGGCCGGCTCGGTCGCCCACTTCTCGGTGGATGTCTTTGTCGAGAACTTCATGGAGTACATCGAGGGTCGGCCCATGCACGAGAAGTACGACGGCCACGCCAACTGCTTCGTCGAAGCCGGCCGCGGCAAAGGCATGCTGATCGACTTCAACTACGACACCGAGCCGCTGCCCGGCATGTATCCGGTGCCTGTGGTCGGACCGTTCTCGCTGCTCAAAGAAACCAGGACCAACCATTTCGGCAAACTCATGGCCAAGTGGATGTACTGGAACCTGCTGCTCCCCGGCCGCCCGCTCCCGCTCCGCTCAGAAATGTCACTCGCAGGCAAGCACGTCGAGCTCTTGGCGGAGACCAGCGAAGCGACAGCCGACACAGACGATTTCCCAATCCCGCAATTCACAAACACAGGAGGCAACTGATGCCAGTAGCAACATTCGCCGGAACCGACGTCACAGTCGATACAGAAGGCTTCATGACGGATCACAAAGAGTGGAGCGAGGACATAGGCACGTTCCTCGCAGGCCAAATCGGCATCGAGCTGACGGATCGCCATTGGGAAGTCATCCGCTTCATGCGTGAGGACTATGCGGAGCAGGGCACCAGCCCGACGCTGCGTCGAGTCTCCGCCGTCGGCGGCGTCCCCACCAAAGAGCTGTTCACGCTGTTCCCGAAGAAACCCGCCAAGAAGATGGCATACATCGCAGGCGTCCCGAAGCCGCAGGGCTGCGTTTAGGAACCCCTATCACCTCGAAAGGAATTCACATGACAAGCACACAAGAAGCACCCGTGGTGGTCCCTGACTTTGGCGATGAGGACAACGACCGCAAGATTTGCTTCATCGCCTCCAAGGGCACCCTCGATATGGTGTATCCGTCCCTCGTGATGGCCAATGCGGCACTCGGTGAAGGTATCGAGACCCACATCTTCTTCACCTTCTGGGGCATGGACATCATCAACAAGGACACCCAGGACGATCTGCAATTCACCTGGCTCGGCAATACCGCAATGCACCCTCCAGGAAAGAAGATGCATATGCCGCAGGGCCTCGCCGGCATCCCCGGCATGACTGGGATTGCCACGAAGATGATGAAGAAGCAGATCGCAGATCTCGAGGTACCAGAAGTTCCGGAGTTCGTGCAGATGATCGCCGATGCAGGCGGCCACCTCTGGGCCTGCAAGATGTCGGCCGACATGATGGGCCTGACGATGGACAACTTCGTCGATGGGGTCGAGGACATCATCACCGCGACGGACTTCATCGAACTTTCCGACGGCGGACAGGTGATCTTCACCTAGTACCAGGTACAGAATACGAAGTACGAGGTACGGAGGAGAACATGAGCCAGTACACCTTTGGTGGCGTCGTCGATGGCGACTTTGAGACGGTACGGGAGGACATCGTGGCCGCGCTCGGACAGGAGGGCTTTGGCGTCCTCACCGAAATCGACGTAGCCGCGACGATGAAAGCCAAGCTAGACAAAGACGTTCCCGCTTACAGGATTCTCGGCGCATGCAACCCGTCGCTTGCGTTCGAGGCTATAGCGCACGATCCCCAGATCGGAGCCTTGCTGCCTTGCAACGTCGTCGTGCGACAGACCAAGAACGGCGTCGCAATCGACTTCATGGATCCGCAGGCGGTGCTTGGTCTCGTCGGCAGCGATGTCGGCGAGCTCGCAGCTGAAGTGCGCGGACGCCTCAACAAAGTGAAGGAGTCGGTGCTCGGATAACGGGCGCCGACTCCCGAAAGGCAGATATGAGTAGTTTCAAACGCGCCGTCGCAGGAGTGGCGCTCGTTGCGAGCATCATGGCCGCATGCGGTGGCACGACGACCGAGGCGAGTTTTGAGCTCGTCGCCCCACCGGTCGCAGCCCAGGTCATCGCCGATGAAGCACCTGTGGTCCTCGACGTGCGCACGCCCGAGGAGTATGCCGAGGGCCATTTGGCCGACGCCGTTCTCATCAACTTCTACGACACAGACTTTGCCGACCAGCTCGACGAACTCGACAAGGACGCCACCTACGTGGTGTATTGCCGCTCGGGCAACCGCAGCCAGGGTGCGATCCAAACGATGAGGGAGCTCGGTTTCACCGATGTTGTCGAAGTAGCCGGTGGCATACAGGCTTGGGTAGGTGCCGAGTTGGGACTGGCTGAATGAGAGCAGATGTGTAGTCAGGACTACTCGCCTGGGGAGACCGGCAACCCCGTACGATTCGCCCATGGACTTCTCACCGACTGAGCTCGTCGGCTATCTCGGCTCACTGTTCATCATCATCTCGCTCACCAGGACTTCGATCCTGCACCTGCGATTGATAGGCATGGCCGGCAGCGCCACGTTCTTGATTTACGCACTGCTGATCGAGGCGTATCCAATTGCCCTCGTGAACGTCGTGATCATCACGGTGCACTTGTTCTTCCTCCGTCGGCTGCTTTCCAAGAAGGCCGAGTTCTTCACAAGCCTGGAACTGAACAAGGATTCGAGGTATCTACAACATTTCCTCGACTTCCACAGTACGGATATCAACGTGCACCAGCCGGGCTTCACCTTTACGCCCCGCGACGACCAGGTAAGGGCCTTCATCCTGCGCGACACGATTCCCGCCGGAGTATTCATCGGGCGAACGTGCTCAGACGACACGATCGAAGTAGAACTCGACTACGTCACACCTCAGTATCGAGACTTCAAAGTCGCTGACTTCCTGTACTCGGACCGCTCTGAGCTGTTCGCGGATCGCGGCAGGCGCCGTATCTGGACCCGGCCAGGCAGCGACGTGCACATCGCCTACTTCACGCGGCTGGGCTTCTCCCCCACCACAATCCAAGGCGGGCCTGCGCTCATGGCCGACTTAGATGCCGTCCTCGGCAATGGGGCCTAGCGCCGACAGATAGAGCGCCCGCACGGCAAGCGCTTCGCGTACCTCGGCGGCCGTATCCTCGAAGAACTCCTCCCGCAATGTCGCGTCCGAGGTCGTGTAGACCGCGAAGTAGACCCCGGCGAATCCGGCCAAGAACACGGCAACCTGGACTAGCTCGCGACTCAACTGCACATCGTTGCCAAACAGACGGAATGACCGCCAGATGACAGTCGGCGGCTCGGTCGTCCACAACTCGATCGTCTCCGGCGAGATTATGAGGAGACCGAGCGCCACGAAGAAGAGGCCGACTAGAGCGCTGACGATGAATATGCGCAGCGACTGGACGATCAATAGAACGAGGCCGAGGTTGCCCCATTCGCGCCGGGACAGACGCGACTGCAACGCCTGGTCGTCCAGTCTGGCGGATATGACGGCGCGGTCTCGGGCTGCCTCCCTGACTTGGTCCCAGCTCTCGAACTGGGTCAACGGCGGAATCTCACGACTGATCTGGGTCAGAAGGAACACGATGCCGAGAACGGCGAAGAGCACCACAACCGCCACTAGGAATGACCGATCGATGCGGCCCGCCGATTGCCACGCCTCTGCGTTGACGAACAGGAACATGAATCCGAGCAGCAGGAGGGGCAGGGCCCTGGTGAAGAGGCGGAAGGTTTGGCCAAGCGAGTGCCACAGCTGGACAAATGCCCACCGGGAGATCGCCACTACGCCGTAACTCGTTGCAGCGTATAGAACGCCGAGCACGATCAGCTGGGTGATGAAGGTCAAGCCGGCGCCGGAGAGGTCGCCCCCGAAGATCAGGGGTAGGAACACCGGCACTAGCAGGAATACTGCGATCTCGATCCCGCCAACGCTTTCGGGCAAGGCCCAGCGAGGGCGATTGCGCAGGGCGTTGAGGCCCGCCCACGCCGCCAGCAAGACTCCCAACCCGCCCGCGATGGCCAGTGCGATTCCCCACCATGGCCAATCGAGATCGATGGCCGCGACCGCAGAAAACAGGAAGGCGAGCACCAGCGCCGGAAGGGCGCGAGTCAGAACGTCATCGGTGGCGCTGTAACCGCTGATGAAATGCGGCACACCGCGCCTTATGAACCAGTGCTCAACGTCCTCCCGCTGCGTCATGTCCATGAGCGGGATACTCGCAGGTCGCAGACGCCGGTTTCAGCCGCCGAGCCAGTCGAGGTACTGCTGCTTGTCCGACTGGATTGCGCGCTGCGCGTCTGCGCTTTCAGGATCGATGCCTGGAGGCAAGAGCAGGTAGGCCGGGGACTCGGCGGCGGCAAGGATGTCGCGATAGTCGACGTTCGCAGCGTCGACGCGTTTGTCGATCTCCATGAGGTCGGAGTCCGCCAGTTTGAGGATGGCGAGCCGCACCCGATCGACCTCGTAATGCCAACTCTGTCGTCCGTATCGCTTAAGGGCTGAGCGAGCGGCGTCACGCAAGCCCTCGACGGGAAACAATTCCCCGAGTTTTCGTTCCAGCTCGGCAGGTCCAGGTGCGAATGGCTGCGGTTCCACATCACAAGTATGCCCGCACCGACGGTCTTCGTGCTCGCAGGAGCTACCTTCGGGGTATGCCCGATCCCGACATCATCGACCAACTGGCGGCAACCCGAACCGTCGATCTGACGACCATCGGCAGGAGGAGCGGCCTTCCCGCACGTATCGAGATCTGGTGGTTTCACGTCGACGATCGATTCGTCATTACAGGTACTCCGGGAAAGCGCGATTGGTTTGCAAACGTTCTCGCCAACCCAACCGTGACCATCCATGCCCCGTTCGGCGACTTCGCCGGGCAAGCAGTAGTCGTTGAAGACTTCGAGTTTCGCCGTCGGGTGTTTACCGATCCTGCGATCGGCTGGTACCGAACCCAAAGCGAACTGGAACGGCTGATGACCTCGGCACCGATGATTGAAATCGCGCTCGACTGAACTCAGCTAGTGCGCTTTTTGAAGGATCCGCACACCGTGCAGATGAAGGTGCCCGGACCGCTCGCAGGAGCAACTCTGTGGTTCCAGGTGTGCGAGTGGTTCGGATCGCCACGCTGCTCGAGGTGGACCGGCACGCGGTCCAAGCCGAATATGTCGTACTCACGGGCGAAATCTAGCGAGGACATCCAGGCGCGGTGTCGCAGCTCGGCGATTCGCGAGTGGCCATTGCTTTCGACGCGCGGTTTGGGTTCCTTACGCGTCTTTGGTTCTTTGCGCGGCTTCGGCTCTCGCCTCGGCTCTCGCTTCGGCTTGGTGGCCGCAGCCGCTTCGAATTTTTCGGCGATGGCGCTGCCAGCCGGCTCAGGCGAGATGAGCTCTTTGCGCTCCCGGCGCGACGGCTTCGGGGGCTTAGCTTGCGGAGCCTCGGCGGCTGCCCAGGCGGTCTCCTGTGCGCTCGCTGCGGCTGCCCGTTCTTTCGCTGCACGCGCTGCGATCTTGCGCTCCTTGCGCGATTGGCTTCGCACTTTTGCCGGTTTGGCTTTGGAGCGCCGGCTGCGGATTTCCATCTCTGCTTTGGAGTCCTCGTCCCAGCGAAGCTCTACAGGCTCCTGGGTCTTCGCCTTGTCAGCCATCTTGGCGCGTCGTTTCCGTTTGCTATTCGACGAACCCGTGACGATTGCGTGCTCTTTGAACTCGTCAGGGTTATTCGGCGTGAAGACCAATCGATCACCCTCTGCGACGAACTCGAAACTGAATCCGTCGATCGGGTTTACCGAGACCGCAGACGCCGGCCAATGACCCAGCTCGGATCCGTCGGCCCGCATCGTCACTTCTGTGTCCCAGATGCTGATCTTGACGTCGAGCGCGGTTGGATCGTCGGCTGTGCGGATCGAACCCGCCACGACCGTTACCGCACCCGCACTGGGCGAATTCCGAGAACGCGAAGACTTGGCCACCCTACGTGGCAAGGTACTACTCCTAGTGGGCGAAAGCTAGGTCTGTATTCGGCCCGAAATGCATGTCACTCCAGTTATTTCCTAGGGGGACGGCAGCAGCCCGAGCTCCGTGACAACCCCGCCCGACGGCTCAGTGATGACATCGGAACCGGTGGACGGCACCGTATATGCCCAGTTGCCCCGGACGTTGGCCGAGCTGGAAGAACCGGTCCACAGGATCGTGAATCCGTATCTGCTTGCACCGGAGTTCAGTAGATCGTTGTTGATTCGACCGATTCCGTTGAACGAGGAGTTCCTCTCCCACGTTGCATAGATGCAGAGATGCCCGGCCGTTGCCTGGAATACGCCGGGGCACTCGGCGGTAGCGCCGGCACTCGGCAGCACATAGTGGACCTTGGACTGCGGGATACCAGTCTCGAGGGGCGGGTTGAAAGTGGCGGCGTGGACCAGGAAGGTGCCGTCGCCGGCCGCTCCGAACGCTCCGACCATGGTCTGTCCCGGCTGCCCTTCGGCCGGCATGAAGAAGCTGGATGAGCGGCCATCGAGCAGGTCGGCATTGAGATCGACAACCTTCTTCTTGCTGTTGACCTTGAAGGGTGCATTGCCAGACTCGACCTCGAGCACCAAAGCGGTTCCTGCAGAGTTGCGGTTGATGAGACGCAGCGTCGTGAGGCTGTTGCCTTGAATGACGGTACGTTTGTTGACACGATTGATCTTGCCTTGGACGACCGGATCGCCCACCCCAGCAACGACCGGCACGGCGGCGAACACCAATGCACCAGCAACCAAACCGACGAACAGTGACTTCCAGTTCACACTGGACATGACCACACCCCTTCCCTCTGGCGCCACTGCGGCGCAACCCCCTGACTACGCAATGTAGTCGATGAACGCAGAGGGCGTTCACGAGCCAAATCCGAGCTCCGGTGGTGACTAGTCCTTTTGGAATCGCCCGAATCAACTCTGCGGAAAATGGCAGGGCCGGCCGATATTCCCAGTACAAGGGAAGAGAGGATCAGCCACCATGATTTTTGGCCGACGGGACCGCAAGGATCGGGAGCGCAACGAGCTGACAGCAGCCAACCGGATCCGCAGCATTGGCGATATCCAGCCATATCAGAATTCTGACCCTGAAGAAGTCAACCGCAGGCTCCGCAACATGAGCTACGGATCCACCGCCAGCAGAGTCACAGCAGTCCGCGGATAGTCCCAGAGCGTTTCTCTCTCACGCTGTCACACACTGAGACTTTCCAAACCTGAACAATCGCCGGGTAGGTGGGTACCCGGCGATTGTTCGCGTTCTCGCCGGCCGACCGGCTCCTGGAACCGGGGCAGTTCGGCCGTCGCCCTTGCCGACTGGTAGCGTCGCGAAGGCCGACCGAAGAGGCTGATGGAAAGCTCGGAAAGCACCGCTTCGCCACTTGAGGTCGAACGCGGACTCCCAACTCTCGGGGTCAGGCGCGAGGTTCGATTCGCCGGGATCCGTGTCGCGGGCCGGCGCCGCCGCCCCAGCGGCGAGGGCGCTCCCCTGCAGAGGGAGCTGCACGCCGCCGGCAAGCTGTGGCTGCTCGCCGGGATCCTGATGATCGGGCTATGGATCTCGCTGTTCGCGTTCCCGGCCACCACTGACTTCTGGACTCGCAACGACGTCGCGGTGAACGGCTGGTTCGTGGATCTACGCACAGCCGGACTCACCGGCCTGGCCGAGATCATCGCCATCCTCGGATCTTCATGGTTCGTTCGAATCTTGCGCATAGGGACATTGCTGGCCCTGATCTTCGTAAGGCGTTGGCGACACTTCTTCGCCGTGATACTTGCGGTGCTCATCGTCGAGGCGACGGTCGAGATCATCGGCGAGCTAGTGGGGCGACCACGTCCCTTCGTTCCGATCATCGGCAATTGGGAGGGCCCGTCGCACCCTTCACGGCCTGTGGCGGCATTCGGTGTCACCTGCGCCGCAATGGCGTATTCCCTGGTGCCTCAAGGGCGACGACGCCATCTCTTCTTGGGAGCCGGTGGCGTTTTGATCGGTCTGCTCATCATCGCCCAGTTGTATCTCGGTGCCGACCATCCGACAGACGCTCTCGTCTCGGCGATTTATTCGGGCGCAGTGACAGTCGTCCTGTTCAGATGGTTCGCACCCGAATCGGGTTTCCCCGTTCATTGGAAGCGCGGAGTGACGGCGCATCTCGATGTGACTGGTGATCGCGGCGAGGCCATCAAGCAGGCCGTGGCACAGCAACTCGGCCTCCAGGTTCTGGAGCTACAGCCCTTCGGATTGGAGGGCTCTGGCGGTTCCACTCCCTTGCGCCTGAAGGTACGGGGCGACCCGGACCAATACGTCTTCGCCAAGCTCTACAGCCAGACCCACCTGCGCTCGGACCGCTGGTACAAGATCGGACGCACCATCCTCTACGGATCGCTCGAAGACGAGGTTCGGTTTGCATCCGTACGCCGGCTGGTCGAATACGAGGACTACATCCAGCGACTGATGCGCGATGCAGGCGTGCCGAGCGCGGAGCCTTTCGGCATTGTGGAGATCGCCCCCGAGCGTGAGTATCTGATGGTCAGCGAATTCCTCGAGGGCTCGGAGGAATTGACCCACGCCGAAGTCGATGACGAAGTGATCGATGAGGCGCTGCGCGTCATCCGCTGCATGTGGGATGCAGGCCTCGCCCACAGAGACATCAAGCCGGCCAACGTCATGCTCAATGACGGCAGAGTTGTACTCATTGACGTGGCATTTGGAACTGTGCGCCCGACACCATGGCGCCAGGCCGTAGACCTCGCCAACATGCTCGTGATCCTCGGGCTGCGGGCAGGCGCGCCTCGGGTGTACCAACGGGCCTTGCTGCAGTTTGCGCCAGAGGACATTGCCGAAGCTTTTGCGGCAACCCGCAGCGTCACTCTGCCTTCGCAGTCACGAAGCTCGTTGGCCCTGCTCAAGCGCGAGGAGGGAGTCGACCTCGTAGATGAGTTTCGCAAACTCGCTCCCTCTGCCGAGCCAATCTCCATCCAGCGTTGGACAGGCCGGCGGGTGCGCCTGACCGCCGGAGCGTTCCTATTCGGAATTCTGGGGCTGCTCATCGTCACTTCCGAGCTGACTGGCGGGGGTGTCCTGTGAATCGCCGGCTTGCTCTCGGCGTCGTATGCGTGGCGGCTCTAGCGGCCGGATGCAGCAATCTGGGCCTTGGCGATCTCGACTGCACGCCGCCTGAGCGGGGCTTCTCGTCGAGAAACATCCTGACCGTCCAGGCGGTGCCAACGGCCCGCTACACGCCTTGTATCGATGAAGTCCGTCTGGGATGGGGCGACATCGTCTGGAACGTTCGCAAGGGCGAGGCTCAACTCGACATCCTCGGCGCCTTCAGTCCATTCCTGACCGTGACAGTCACGCCGTCATGCGACACAACCGGAGCTGATGAGGTGCCTTCAGGGCGAACCGACATCGCTCGCTTCGAGAATGTCACGGCGCGACGGGCGGAGATTCACATAACCATTGTCCCCACCGGCGAGCAGCCGGCTGCAGAGGCACATCGGCTAGTGCTTCAACTAGGAAGCCTCAAGCTGGACGATCGGCCGACCAGGATCACGATCGACGAATCTGACCTCTCTGCTGCGGTGCGCGTGGAACAGGCCCTCTCGGCGGGACACTTCGTATGGATCATCGATGAACTCGATGCCGATGAGGGGACCGTGGAAATGCGAAGCCGCGATCGGGCCGTGGCTGGCAGCAGGATGAGCCCGGGTGAAGCGCTCGACCGGATTGAGGATCACGTGCCTGAAGTCTCGTATCGCGGCTACTGGTACTTCGTTTTCGACGGTGGATGCATCACCTACGAATTCAAGGCCTCGGGCACAGTGGCTGAGACCATCGAGGAAGACGCCGAGGACGCTCTCGATTTCTACCCGGCATACCGGCTCCGGGAAATCGCGGAGGGTGCCGGCTATCAGCTCGTAGAAGAGGGATAGACCACTTCTCGCTAGTCAGACAGTCTGAATTGCGACAACTCTGCGCGTTCTTCAATCCGCAATCCGACCTCGCTCCGTAGTCGTGTCGTGAGCGGAGGCGAGGTGCCGACGCCGCTGGATTGGAAGGAAAACTGATGAGGAAGAAGTTCATCGCAGCCCTCACAGTGGTTGCCAGCATGGCGTTCATGGCGCCGGCCGCTGCCCAGGAGACCGCTGCAGAAGAAATGCCGACCCTCGCCGAGATCTTGCTGAGCGACTCAGCCAAGGACGACGAGAACGGCTTCGATTACCGCTCTTGGGATTACGACATCGTCACCCAAGCCGTGCTGCTTTTCCCCGACCTCGTGGAGGCGGCAAGCAACCCGGATGCAGCGCTAACCGCATTCCTGCCCCGCGACGGCGCTTTCCGCCGCCTGGTGTACGACATCTCAGGCGAGTGGATTCGTTCCGAGGCTGACGTCTTTGCGGCAGTTGCCGGACTTGGCACCGAAACAGTCAAGAACGTGCTGCTCTACCACATTGTCCCCGCCAAGATCAGCTACCGGGATGCCCTAGGCGCCAACGGTGCCGACATCCCGACGCTGCTCGGCGAAGAGACCATCAGGGTCAAGGTCAAGAACTTCTGGTTCTGGCGCTATGTGAAGCTCGTCGACAACGACACAAACGATCGCAACCCAATCGTGGTTCGCCCCAACCTCGGTGGCGAAGCGTCAAACGGCTACGCCCACGGCATCAACCGGGTGTTGCGCCCAATCGACCTGCCTTAGCAATAGCCCGCCAAGCTATAGAAGCCCCGGCCCCACCGGCCGGGGCTTCTGCGTGTCAGCAGTTGCGCAGTCGATCCATGAATGCGTCCACTGTGACACGATCGCTCTTCGACATGCCGGTGAAGTAGAGACGCTCGATGTCGTCTAGGTGGGTTTGGAGAGCCGCTGCAATCTTCTCGAGCCCGGCACCCGATATCTTCACCCATTGGACACGGCGGTCCTCGGGACAGGCGACTCGATCGACAAGGCCGGCTTTGACCAGCCGGTCGACCAATCGGGTTGCGCCGCCGGACGTGAGCACCATCTGACCGGCAAGCTCTGACATGGACAAGGTCTGCTCTTGGGAACGGGTTAGCCGCAGCAAGGCCTCGAACTCGATGAGGGCAAAGCCGTGGGCGTCGCGCAGCGAGCCCTCGATCGCCCGCATAACTCGCCGACTGGCTTCGACAAATAGCCCAAACGAATCGAGTCGGTCGTCTCGAATCAGATCGCTCTGCTGCTCAATCCCCATGAGAGCACTGTATCAGAAAAGGTTGACGAGTCAGATAATGCTGGGTAGATTAGTTGACTAGTCAGATAACGTCCCATCAGGCAAAAGGAAAGCACCACCATGACCACCACCCTTCCAGACACCGGCGCCTGGGTAATCGACCCGACGCACACCGCGGTGACATTCAGCGCTAGGCACCTCATGGCTGCCAAGGTACGCGGCTCTTTCAAGACGTTCTCGGGCGAAATCGACGTCGATGACAGCCATGGCGCCTCCGCAGTGAACGTCTCTATCGACGCCGGCTCAATCGACACCGGAGTCGAGGATCGCGACAACCACCTTCGTTCACCGGATTTCCTCGACGTAGAGAACTTTCCCACGATCGACTTCAAGTCGACTGGCGTCCGCAAGGCGGGAGATGCCTACGAGATCGCAGGTGAACTGACCATCCGCGGGAAGTCGCAGCCGGTCACGCTCGCCACCGAGTATTTCGGCGTTATGGCGGATCCTTGGGGGAACGACAAAGCTCTTTTCTCGGCGACGACTGACATCGACAGGGAAGCCTTCGGCCTCACGTGGAACGCACCGCTGGAAACGGGTGGGTGGCTGGTCGGCAAGAAGGTCAGCATCGAAATCGAAGTACAGGCCGCCAAAGCCCAGGGATAGCAGCGGTCGGCCGGGAGTGATCGCACTCCCGGCCCTCGGGGAAAGGCATCCAATGGCAGGGATCAGAAGACTCAATCACGCAGTCCTCTTCGTGTCAGACCTGGACCGGGCGCTTGCGTTCTATACCGACGTCCTGGGGTTCGGCCTGCTGAGCCGGGAGGAACGGTTCAACGCCGCCTTCCTCCGCACAGCCGAGTCGACGAACCATCACGACTTGGGGCTGTTTGGCCTTGGGCCATCGGCGGCTCCTCGACAGCGGGCCCAGGTGGGGCTCTATCACCTGGCGTGGCAAGTCGACACCATCGACGATCTCGCCGCGATGCGCGAGAAGCTCGTGGCTGCCGGCCACCTGTCAGGCGAGTCGTCGCACGGCGCGACGCTGAGCGCTTACGGATACGACCCCGACGGCAACGAGTTCGAGATCATGTGGATGCTCCCTCGCACCGCCTGGGGCGAATATGAGTCGAAGGCGGTCGTAGAACGGCTCGATCTCGAAGCGGAACTGGACCGCTGGTCAGGCGTGAGCACCGCACACGAGTCTTAGCCGAGGAGCGTCAGCCGAGGTCAATCTCGAGCGGTCCCGCGTCGGTGAAGCTACGGATCGTGACCCGCGCTGCCGGCAGAGTTCCGGCCAGCCGTTCGAGCTCCGCAAACGTGTCCTCCAACCCTGGGCGCTTCGAGTCGGTGGCAACCGCCGGACTCATGGCCATGTCAATAAAGAACGATTCACCGGCCTCATCCGTCTTCGCGAAGTGAGCGTGACCTTCGGTTCGGCTGTTCACGATGGCTTCGAGAACTCTGAAATCGGGATTGCCGTGGTTGCTATCGCCCGAAATCAGGTAATGGTCCGCGGTGACGCGTTCACAGAACTCCTCGCTGAGATTGAACTCGGCGCCATGGTGCTGCACCTTCAACACGTCGACGTGGATCGAATCCGTATCGTCCTCGAGGAAACCGGTGGCCTCGAGGCCGGCGATGATGTCCTGCCAGGCGCCGTCCCCGGTGAAGATTGCGCGGTGGTCGCCCTCCTCGGCCACGAACATGAGCGAAGCGAGGTTCGGTGCGGTTA
>JAHEJX010000157.1 GCA_024638645.1 Actinomycetes bacterium | reverse complement strand
TTCAGGTCCACCCACGGCGGACAACCTCAGATCCTGGCCCCTGCTCGAGCTCTGCGACGCCGAGCCGATCACCAAATCCCGGACGATAAGACACATCTCGCTGACCGTCCGGGATCGGCACCTCCAGCGCTACCGGCCGGAGTCGGAGGTGACCACGGACGGTGGCGAATCACTGTGGCCGAAGCCGAAGGCCGGACAGCTCACAGACCTCGCCGTCGGCGGCGATTGTGGGGTTGACACGAGAGCATTCCACGCCACTTTGGTGTCGACGGTGCGCTCGGAGCATTGACTGACCGAAGAGCCGGCAGCAGAGGGGTGAAAGCCGGTCGCGCTGGAAGATCCAAGCCGATCGAAGGTGACGTTCCCTCCTTGTCTTCTCCGAGTGCGCCGTCGCCTTCGTTGCGCCACTACGAGACGCCACGCGCCACAGAACCGCCGGATCGGCTCGGAGGGTTGTGCGCGATAACGGACGAGGCCGTGGGTGATGTGCGGCCTTCCGCCACGGGAGTCCCGCGGATCTCGACGTCGCGGGACGGCGGCGGCCCGGGGGTCAGATCCGGAACATTCCGCCAAGCGATGTCACGGATGAGTTCGCTGTCTCGTCATGGGGGTGATTGCGAGAAACGTTGGAGGTTCTGATGCGAGTGTTGATCACGGGCGGTTCGGGCGAGCTGGGTGTCCGGCTCAGCCGGTTGCTGGTGGAGCGAGGTCATGAGGTGACGGTGGCGTCACGGTCGGCGCGTCCGATGCGGGACGTCGCCGCAGTCGAGATGGATTTGGCGACCGGGGTGGGTGTGGATTCCGTTGCGGGTCATGACACGGTGGTGCATCTGGCCAGTGACCCGTTCGGGGCGCAGCGGGTGGATGTCGAAGGCACCCAGCGGCTGGCAGACGCGGCGACAGCTGCGGGTGTTGACCATCTGCTGGCGATATCGATCGTCGGCATCGACGATCACCCGCATCCGTACTACCGGGCCAAGGCGGAGATGGAAAAGATCGTCGAGGCGGGTGGCGTCCCGTGGACGATCCTGCGGGCCACGCAATTCCACAGTCTGATCCCACGTTTCATGGATATGCTGCCGGCGGTCGGGGTCGTTCCCGTGCCGCGGGGTGTGAGTCTGCAGCCGATCGACGTCTCCGTTGTGGCTGAGCTGCTGGCGGAACTGGTCGAGGCGGGACCCTCGGGCCGGGTCGCCGACCTGGGCGGACCCGAGGTGGTGCCGTTGCGGAAGATGGTCAAGGACGTGCTGGGCGCCAAGCGCCTCCGCCGTCTGATCGTCCCCCTCCCACTGCCGCGGCGTCTCGGCACCGCATTGCGGGACGGTCGCATGTTGACCACCCCCACCGAACGGGGCCAGCGGTGGGCCGACTATGTGGCGGGAATCAACCCGGCCCGGGACCTGGTGGGGAGACTGTCCATGCTCACCGCGTTCATTCTGTTGATCACAGCACTGTGGATGGCAGTGTCCCCGGCAACCTTCCACAGCACCGTGGCCCCGTTCGGGGAAGCGAACGATCATCTGTTCCGTGACGTGGCCACGTTCACGCTGCCGCTGGTGATCGGACTGTGGATGGCGGCTGATCGTCGTTCGTGGCGGGTTCCGGTGTTCGCCATCGTCGCGGTCCAGAATGGCACCCATGCCCTCAACCACCTGGTCGATATCACGGCCACCGACCCAGTGTGGATTGGTGTGGCCACGTTCGTCTCGCTCGTTGCCACCGAGGCGCTCCTCCTGTGGATGCTGGTCCGCACCTTGCGTCCAGAGCCGACGCCGACGCCTACCACTCTCCGGGTTGCCGCATGACTGACCTATTCGAAACCCACCGTCCCCGCTTCATCGCGGTCGCCTACGGCATGCTGGGCTCGATGGCCGACGCCGAGGACATCGTCCAGGACGCCTGGATCCGGTGGCAGGGCGTCGACCAGCACAGTGTCCGATCACCGGTTGCGTACCTGACCACCATGGTCACCCGGATGTCGATCGACCGGCTCCGCTCCGCGCAACACCGACGCGAGACCTACGTGGGGCCGTGGCTGCCTGAACCGATCGTGGAACGCTCCCCCGACCCTGCAGACATCGTGGCCGAGGCCGAACACTTCTCCCTGGCGTTCCTCCACGCCATGGAGAACCTGGCTCCCGTCGAACGAGCCGTGCTCCTCCTCCGCGAAGGCTTCGACTACGACTATTCGGAGATCGCCGACATCGTCGACAAGAGCCCGGACAACTGCCGCCAGATCGCCGCCCGGGCCCGCGGTCGCGTCCACGAAACCCCCCGCCGCCACGGTGGTGACCCGGAGCGGGAGCGCAGCGTCGTCCTGGCGGCACTCGAAGCCGTCAGGGCTGCCGACGTCGACGGGCTCATCGACGTCCTGGCTCAGGACATCGTCGCCTGGTCCGACGGCGGACCCGACCGGCGTGCCGCCCGCCACCCCGTACTCGGCGCCGAACGGGTCGCCCGGTTCCTCGTCGGTATCGCCCGCCAAAGCGTCGGGGCACAACTCACCGCCACACCCGTCACTGTCGGCGGCGACCCGGGGGTGCGCCTCGACATCGGAGACGAAACCTACGGCGTGATGGCATTCCGTGTCGTCGACGACCGCATCCAGGCCATCCGCAGCGTCGTCAACCCCGACAAACTCGCATGGGCGAAATAGACCGATCCCAATCGCACAGCCCCGCATGAGCACTCGAGATGGAGTTACCTGACATGACCTATTCGCAACACATCGCCGCAGTCCTTGGCCCCGCGCTCGTCGTGGTCACCCTGTCCGAGGCGATCCACCTCGACATCTGGGAAGACGTGCATCCCACCGTCGTCTACCTCAACGGACTGCTCTTCCTGATCGGCGGCCTCGTCATCGCCACCACCCACAATCTCTGGGTGCCGGACTGGCGCGGCTTGGTGACGGTGTCCGGCTGGCTCCTGGTTATCGCCGGGGCGTATCGGATGTTCGCCCCGGAGGGTCAACAGCTCGGGCCCGGCCCGTTTACCTACGCGACCATCGCCCTTCTCGGATGCCTCGGCCTCGCCCTGTCATGGTTTGCATTCCTCACCGGCGGAACTGCTTCGCACGGCTCCTGAAGACAACACTGCACAGGACCGCCCGAACCCCTATGTGCGAAGCGTCTCGGCGGACCGCGCACGCCGATCACCAAATACGGCGTAGAAACGAGCATTTCGCGTAGTGCACTAGATCGGCACCTCGAGGAGCAGGTCAGGTGTTCTCTGAAAGGAGGTCAGCAGCTGGCGATGCGGATGCCGACCCTGAATCTGTTGTGACAATGACGGCCCCGAGTTGATCGGCGAGCTCCACGTAGAGGGCATCGACCAACCGTAGGTTGTGGCGCAGCTTCCAGGAGCCGGCGAGCAGCGGGGCGAGGAGATGCTGCTGAATCGGGGCAGTAGCCACTCGTTGGATCCTGGTGGTGACTTGCCGGACGGTCATGTCCCCGCTGCGCTGTAGGCGTCCCAACGCGGAGAGCACCTCGGCGTCGAAGTGCGCAGGGACGTGGATCTCATGACCTCGGAGCCGGGCTTCGATCGAGGCCGCCAGGGGAGATCCGACGAGAAGATCGACCATGGCCGATGCATCCACGATCAACGGCTCAGCCATGACCCTCGAGTTCGTCTTTGGCAGCTGCCACGGCGAGGGTGACGGCATGGTGGCTGATGCCGAGCGGGCGCATAGCAGTTACATCGTCGAGCCACTCGTCGACCCGGCTGGCCGCCAAGGCGCTGCGCAAGGCTTCTTGAGTGAGGTTGGACACGTTCAACCCGATCGCTTTGGCTTCTGCGGCGAGATCGTCAGGGAGGTAGACATTGACTCGAGCCATGCGCATAGTATACACACTCACTACAGCCGATCGAAGGAGAACAGCCCGTCGCCAACAAGGCGACAAGCGCTATCACCACTGCGCCTACTCGATCTTCGGCCTCATTGACCTCTGCCAAGGCGTTGCCACTCGAGTGTGACGAAGTCCGGACCGCCAATCATCCGCATCCACCCCGATCAACCACTATGGGCCATAACGATCACTTCGAGAACCACGCCGATCGGCACATGTGAGCGGGGCATGACACTCGTTGTTAGTCGTGACCGATGAGGGCAGGGCCGTCCGGATTGTCGATGATGAACTTCCAAGACCCATCAGGCTGACGGCGCAGCACCTCCGCGGTTGCTCCCTCAGCCACGCGGCCATCTGGGAAGTTCATGGTCCATGCCCAGTGGACCAGCGCGAGCTCACCCGCTTCGAATGAGACCGAATCGTTCATGACGATGGACGCACCCGTCGACAGGTACCCGGCGAGCACCTTGCGGATGGCTTCGGGTCCCTCGTGGGCACCCTGGGCGTTGGTGAAGACGGCACCGTCCTCGTAGAGGTCCATCAACCCGTCAAGATCGCTATCGGCAAATCGCTGCTCAAACAGCTTGCTCGCCTCGCTCGGAATACTCGCACCCATCACGTTCCTTCTCAGTGATGCCACGACGCTACCTCCAGGACGCCTGCGCATGGCGGCATCTCGAGAAGCGGGTCAGGTCCTCTCAGAGAGGAGGTCAACACCGGCGGGAGCAATACCAGCTCTGTCGCTCGAAAGCCCCCGCCCGACTTGCAGCCCGTCGTGGCACGAAGCTCGCTTCCGGCAGAGAGGCAACCCAACGAACAATTAGCCGAGCTGCTCCGGGTCGATCTCGAAAAGGTCACCGGCGCCGGCCATCACCGACGGCACCAACCCAACGGCTTGCGGCAGCAGTTGCGTGCAGTAGAAACGGGCCGTCGTGAGCTTGGCACGCAGGAACGGGTCGTCGTGCTCCTCGAGCGCCCTCGACGCAGCGACGGCCCCCTTAGCCAGAAGCCATCCCCCGGTCACCGTGCCGAACAGTTCCAGGTACGGTGTCGCTCCGGCAAGAGAATCGTTGGGGTCCTCACAACTCAACAACCACTCGGTGGCCGTTTCGAGAGCGGCCAGACCTGCGGCAAACGATTCCCGCATCGAAACGAATTCCTCGCCTGCGGTCTCGAGATCGGCATCCAGGCTCGCCATCTCTGCAAACAACTCACGGGCCACGTCACCTTTACGCATTGAGAGCTTGCGCAATACCAGATCGATGGCCTGGATCCCGTTGGTTCCCTCGTAGATCGGAGCGATCCGCGAGTCGCGCCAGTGTTGAGCGGCGCCGGTCTCCTCGACGTACCCCATGCCGCCGTGGATCTGGATACCGAGCGAGGTCATCTCGACGCCGCGATCGGTGGGCCAGGCCTTGGCAACCGGGGTCAGCAGCGCCAGCAAC
>JAHEJX010000061.1 GCA_024638645.1 Actinomycetes bacterium | reverse complement strand
GAGGAGACATTCCAGTACAAGGGTGGCATCGTCGACTTCGTCAAGCATCTCAACGCATCTCGCGAGCCGATCCACAAGCAGATCGCCTACTTCGAAAAGAAGGACGATACGGCCGAGGTTGAGGTCGCCTTACAGTGGACTGGCAACTACAACGAGACCATTCTCAGTTTCGCCAACAACATCAATACTCATGAGGGCGGGACGCACGAAGAGGGCTTCCGCAAGGCGATCACGAAAGCCATCAACGACTTCGCCCGCGGCCGCAATCTGCTGAAGGAGAACGACACCAACCTTCAAGGTGAGGATGTGCGCGAGGGCATCACCGCCGTTGTTTCCGCCAAGGTGCGCAGCCCGCAGTTCGAAGGTCAGACAAAGACCAAACTGGGCAACACCGAGATCCGCTCCTTCGTGGAGAAAGCCCTCAACCAGGCCGTTCCTGAGTGGCTGGAGCGCAATCCGGGCGAGGGGCGCCGCATAATCGACAAGGCTGTCAACGCGCAGAAGGCCAGGATGGCGGCCCGCCAGGCGCGCGACCTGACCCGTCGCAAGAGCCTGCTCGACTCCGGGGGCCTACCGGGCAAGCTCTCTGACTGCTCGTCGAAGGATCCCGAGATCAGCGAAGTGTTCATCGTCGAGGGAGACTCGGCCGGTGGCTCAGCAAAACAGGCCCGTAACTCTGACTTCCAGGCGATCCTCCCGATCCGGGGGAAGATCATCAATGTCGAGAAGAACCGCCTCGCCAAAGTCCTCCAGAACACCGAGATCCAGGCGCTCATCACCGCCATCGGCACGGGGATCGGCGACGAGATGGACATCACCAAGGCCCGCTACCACCGGGTGGTGATCCTCACCGACGCCGATGTGGACGGATCGCACATCCGTACCCTGCTGCTCACCTTCTTCTTCAGACACATGCCCGAGCTCATCGAAGCCGGTTACGTCTACATCGCTCAGCCACCGCTGTATTCGATCAAGGCGGGCACCAAGATGCAGTGGGCCTACAACGACGCTCGTCTCGAGGAGATCAAGCGTGAGCTCGAGGGCCGCAAACTGAACATCCAACGGTTCAAGGGTCTTGGTGAGATGAACGCCGAGCAGCTCTGGGACACCACCATGGATCCCGCGGCCCGCCAGCTGCTGCGCGTCGATCTGGAAGACCAGTTTCGAGCTGAAGAGGTGTTCGCCACCCTGATGGGCAACGACGTGGAAGCTCGCCGCAAGTTCATTCAGACCAACGCCAAGGACGTGCGTTTCCTAGATATCTAGGGCGTCGCGCAGGCATCGATGGAGAGGTAAATGCCAGAGACCAACCAGGGCAACATCAGGCCCATCGAGATCGAACGCGAGATGCAGGACTCGTTCCTGGAGTATGCGATGTCCGTCATCGTCTCGCGGGCGCTTCCGGACGTTCGTGATGGTCTCAAGCCGGTCCATCGCCGCATCCTCTATTCGATGTTCGACTCCGGGATCCGCCCGGGCACGCCCTACCGCAAGTGCGCCCGGGTCATTGGTGATGTCATGGGTTGGTTCCACCCCCACTCCAACGATGCCATCTACGACGCCATGGTGCGGCTCGGCCAGGACTTCGCTTCTCGTTACCCTTTGGTAGACCCGCAGGGCAACTTCGGTACGGTCGACGATCCGCCTGCGGCAATGCGATATACGGAGGCCCGTCTCGCCCGGCTGGCCGATCACCTGCTCGATGGAATCAACGAAGAGACGGTCGACTTCGTCGACAACTACTCCGGAGAGCGCCAGGAGCCGACGGTCCTTCCGTCTCGATATCCGAACCTTCTCGTGAATGGCTCAACGGGCATCGCGGTCGGCATGGCAACCAATATCGCCCCACACAACCTGACCGAAGTCATCGATGCCTGTCTCCATGTCCTGGATAACCCGGACGCGACGGCGGAGGAACTGCTCGGCTTCGTGCTGGCCCCCGACTTTCCGACCGGCGCATACATCGTTGGCAACAAGGGTTCCCGCGATGCGCTTCTCACCGGTAAGGGCTCGGTCAAGATGCGAGCCGTCACTGACGTAGTCGAGCTCAAGAAGAACCGCATCGGGATCATCGTCAGCGAGATGCCATACCAGGTGTCGATTGACCGGGTCATGACGAAGATCGCCGATCTGGTGAACAACAAGACCATCACCGGCATCAGCGACATTCGCAACGAGACCAACCGTGAAGGTGTGCGCGTTGTCATCGAGCTGAAGCGTGACGCCAACCCGCGGGTGGTTTTGAACCAGCTGTTCAAGAGCACCCAGCTCGAGGAGAACTTCTCCGTCAACGCAATTGCGCTGGTGGACGGGGTGCCTCGCACTCTGAACGTCGCCGAGATGATCAAGTACTACCTGGAGCATCAGATCGAGGTAGTGGTCCGCCGCACTCAGTTCCGTTTGCGCAAGGCCCAGGAGCGGGCCCACATCTTGGAGGGCTTACTCATTGCCCTCGACAACATCGACGAGGTCGTGAAGATCATTCGCGGTTCGGAAGATGTCGAAGCGGCGCGCGTCTCCCTCATGTCGAGCTTCTCCCTTTCCGAAATACAAGCCAACCACATTCTCGACATGCCATTGCGCCGTCTCACAGCTCTCGAGACCAGCAAGCTGCGAGAAGAACACGCTGAGCTGATGCAGACCATCAAGGGCCTCGAAGCGATCCTCGGTGACGACGCACTGCAACGTGAGGTAGTCGCGACCGAGCTCGCTGAAGTTCGCGACAAGTTCGGCGACAAGCGGCGCAGCCGAATCATTCCCGACGAAGGCGACATGTCGCTGGAGGACCTGATCGCAGACGAGGAGCTCGTCGTCACGATCACCAGCGCCGGCTACGTGAAGGCCGTGCTCTCGGCTGCCTATCGGACTCAAGGCCGCGGCGGCAGGGGAGTGCGCGGTGCCCAGCTCCGCGAGGACGACGTGATCACCCATGTGCTTCACACTTCCGCCCATGCGTACCTGTTGTTCTTCACGAACCAGGGCAAGGTGTATCGGGTCCGCGCTCATCAGTTGCCGCGCATGGATCGCACCGCGAAGGGATCCCTCGTGCAGTCTGTGCTTTCGATGGATCCAGATGAGCGTGTTGAGGCGATCATCGACACCCGCGACTACGAGACCCACCCCTACCTGGTGATGTTCACCAAGATGGGGCAGGTCAAGAAGACGAAGTTCTCCGACTACGACTCACGCAATGCCGTCCTCATCGCCATCAAGCTTCAGGAAGGCGACGAGGTAGTCGCAGTGCGGGCCACCGATGGCAAGGCTGACGTCGTGATGTTCACGCAGGACGGCCAGGGAATACGGTTCGCCGAGTCTGATGTCCGGCCGATGGGTCGTGACACCCAAGGCGTCCGCGGTGTCAAGCTTCGAGACGGCGATGAGGTGGTGGCAGCGGCGACAGTCGGCGAGGGCGATGACATTCTCCTGCTCACCTCGGGTGGTTACGGCAAGCGCACCAAGATGTCCGAGTTCCCGCTGCAAAAAAGGGGCGGCATTGGTGTCAAGGCGATCAAGCTGACCAAGGTGCGTGGACTGATGGTGGCGGCCAGGGCTGTTTCACCCGGCGATGAGATCTTCGTGATTTCGAGCGATGGCATCGTCATTCGCCAGTCTGCCGCCGATGTCAGCCGTCAAAAGCGTGCCAGCACAGGAGTCCGCGTCATGAACCTCGCGGCCGGCGCCGAGCTCACGGCCGTTACTCTGGTGCCCACAGAGGAGAAGGAATAGGGCGCCCAACGGTGCTGCTCACGGGGCGAGGACTGTCGCATCGAGAGCGGCTCGGTAGACCACGACTTCGTCGATGCGACCCAACCATGAGTGGGTAGCCGCGTAGTTGCCGGCTGGGTCTTGATCTGCTCCCCACGACGCCCGGCTAACCCGCAGCGGTCGTGTGGTGGCTTTCTTGGCTCCCAGTGACTCTCCGTTCAGATAGAGCGTCAAGGTGCCGGCCGTGCTGTCACGCACGACGGCGATGTGATTCCACCTCCCGACTCGCAATCGCGGGAAAGCCCACCTGTGCTTGTTCGATCCTGCTTCCACGACGATGTGCCTGCGCCGCACCAGCCGAATGTCGAAGGACGAGGCCTCATCGGCGTTGGCTGCACTGAGGACCGTCTGTCGGCGTCGAGCCTCAGGCGCGATCCACGCTGAGATAGTCAAATCGGTCGCTCCGCGCAGCACCCGCCCCGGCATGCGGATGCGGCCCCCGTCGCCGGCGAGACGGAGAGCGGGGCCGCCGGCCCGCCTGGCCCAGGTAGCCCCACCCACGATCTTTCCATCGTTACCGCGGCCCGAGGTGTCGTTGGCTTTGGCGCCTGCCCCCTCGTCCAAGTGCCACTCCAGCTCCGGCAGGCGGGTATTTGTTTGTACGCGTCGGTTAGCGATCACCCCTCGCAAGATGGTGGGAGTGCCGCCGTGGGGAGGTGTGACCACAACGTCGGCGTACCGGGCGCCGCCAAGCCCGAAGTGGGCGGCCGGCAATGAAGCCGACGAGAATCCGTTGCCGACTTGGATGAGCCGGGAGCCGAGAAGCGCCCCGGGTTGCCCCGCCTTTCCGTTTCGATAGACGTCAACGGTTGATCCGATGCCGCTGGTGGGCCCGGGAACCGAGATTTCGAGCCAATTGCCGGCATCTAGCTCGTTGCGCATCAAGCGCGATGGCACGACTCCCACATCGTCTGGACCGCCCTGGAGAACGCTGCGGAACTCTCCCAAGAAGATGTCCAAGCTGCCATCGCCATCGAAGTCGGCGACTGGACCTACGGGGTAGTAGTGAGGCTCTGTCGGCGAAGGAGTGTCGAAGTGCGGCTCGCCTCCGCTGAGCCCTTGATGGAAGAAGATCAACGGCTGACCGTCGACTGTTACAGATGTGTAGAGGTCCGGCCACCCGTCGTTGTCGAAGTCTTCAATCGCAACGTGCGGGGCCTTGGAATCGATCCTGGGAAGTCCGAGCTGGTCGGTCACGTCTTCCAGCTCCGGAATGCCGCCGCTCGTTCCCCTATTGAGATACACCCGCAACGACGCCCCGTCACCGTGCTCGCTCGAGGATCCAAAGTGATGACCCACCAGGAGGTCAAGCCGACCGTCGCGGTTCAGATCCGCGATAGCGCCAGACGAGACCCAGTCCTCATTGCCGGACGTATACGGCGCCCAACTCAGGTTGTGATCGGAAATATTGCGGTAGGTGCCGTCGCCGCGAGCGACTAGCAGATAGTTGTGATTCGGCTCTCCGAGATCCGCCCCGCCGGCTACGAAGATGTCCGGCCACCCGTTACCGGTCAGGTCACCAACGGCTAGACCGAGGCCGTGCAGATCTTCAGGAATGCCTGCCGCCGCCGTAACGTCTTCGAATCTCATGTCGCCCAAACCGCGCAGCAAGACCGAATTGCCATCACCGCCGAATGAGTCGGCGACGATGAATAGGTCGAGCTGGCCGTCTCCGTCGTAGTCGAGAACGCCAGCCTGACGTCCCCGCGCTGCTTGAGAGTCGAGGCCGCTGCCGACAGTCACGTCGACGAAAACACCGTCATCGTTGCGCAACAACCGCGACGGCTCTGCAGCAGCTCCGGTATGACCCGGCTTGGTGTTGTTGGAGATGAGAAGATCGCTGTCACCATCGCCATCGAGATCGACGACCACTGATGCGGCCGCACGACCACTGACCTCAACTGAGCTTTGGCCGAGGTCCACAAAGCTGTCATAGCCGTTGGTGAACAGCTTGTCGGGTACCTGGGTCGGCCCCTGGACGAAGGTGCCGACGAAGAGATCAGGTACATCGTCTCCGTCGATGTCGCCCCATGAAGCAGCGTGGACGTAGGAGTTGTGAAGAGGGCCGTCCAGGCCCACCTCATCGAGGACGTCGACGAATCCCGGCGGGGTTTGCGCTTGGCCCACAACCGGCAGCAACGTACTAATCACGACGACGGCAACCGCCAGGCGCCTCAGCGAGTTCATTTGCCAACCCTAGGGCCAGGAACCTACCCGGATTGCGGTTCGTTACACCGATGGCACCTGGTACCACCTAGGCGCCTGTACACTCCAAATGTTCCCCAGAGGTGAATCTTCCATGGCCGTTCGCAGAGTACGTCGGATTATCCGCAGGTTTGATCCGTGGACAGTCCTCAAGGTGTCGTTGGTTTTCAATGCCATCGCCTCCCTCGTGTTCGTGCTTGGCTTGTGGGTGGTGTGGTCGCTTCTGCTCCAGAGAGGCATTCCCGGGTCTATCACCGACCTGTTCGACCAGGTCAAGATCACATTTGTCATCGAAGGCGAGACGTGGGGACGGGTCGTGATATTCCTCGCCATCGTGTGGGCGATCGTTGCTACCGCTGCCATGACCCTTGGAGCCGTGCTCTACAACCTCATCGCCGACCTGGTCGGCGGGGTGGAGCTGACGGTACTAGAGGAGACTTACCTGCATCAGCCGCAGCAAGCACCACCGGTGCGGGCGGCTCGACGCAATCCGTTCAGCCGACTGACCATGGACGAACCCGCGGCAAACGGCCGCGGCAGCGGCAACGGCTCCGGGCAACGGACCCAAGAGCCGCAGCCCGCGGCCATTTCAGAGCGCACTAGCTAGCGGTAGGCCGCGCTCCGCATTGTCCCTGCGCCCACCGTTTTCCCGGCAGGGCAACCCTGCTCATCGCCACTCCAGTGCAGCGACGAGGGATTCGAAGGACGTTGTGCTCTAGCGGAGGCCGCATCCACGTGTTATCTCGTCCTGGTACGACACTGCCGCGCGCTCGTGCGGGGAAGTCGTACGCAAAGGTAGCGAGCGTGAAGCAAGGAACGACCGAAAGCGTCACGGAGACATCGGCCGTCCGCGTCACTCCACATGCAGGTGCTTCGCCTGTGGCTACTTGGACATGGAGATGAAGGACTAGGCGTTTTGCGGCAGTAGGCGTGCGCCGGGGAGTTGACACGGTGGGAGCGCACGCCTGCCGCTACAGCTGAGGTGGCACGACGTCGTAATCCAGCAGCACCTGGTCGGCGCCTCCGCCGTCAACGACGATTGGAACGACGAAGCGGAGTTGCTGGATCAGGCACAGGCTCTCCGACCCTTCCCGGCAGTAGATAACGGTCAGATCAGCCGTCATCTCGCCTGCGCCCGTCGTGAACTCAATCGGAATCGTCACCGGGAACTGGGCGCCGGTAAGCGAGACAGCCTGGTTGGCTCCGAAGTCGGCCACGGCACCGGAGGCGAAGAACTCAGCCGAAGATGGTGCATCTTCGTTGACTTTGTGGTCCGGGGGGAGGGTGATGTCGATCACGATCGATCCGGCTCCAGGGCCGACAGTGAAAGGCTCGGTCTCGACGATGACGCCCCGATAGTTCTCGTTGTCCGGCGGCGGTTGGAATCGCTCGATGCCCTTGAGAACCAGCGTCCTGGTATCGCCTGACGGCAAATCTACGACGCGCACCGCGTGGTTGTTGGTGTCCGCCACGTAGAGGGTGTCGCCCAAGGTCGCGATCCCACCCGGTTCATAGAAGCGAGCGTCTGAACCGTCCTGCCAGCCTTGTTCACTGCCAAGGTACGTTGTGATCTCGCGACGCTCGAGGTCGATGCGCTTGATCTTCGAGTTGTAGGTGTCTGCAACATAGAGGAATCCGTCGTCGGCCAACGCCAAGCCGAGTGGGTGCTGCAAACGGGCTTCCGTCCCGATCCCGTCGACATCGCCGAAATCGAAGAGATTGGCGTCGCTACCTGCGATTACATCGGTCACCCCGTCGCTCTTGCGGACCTCGGCAGATCTGATTGAGCTGGATTCGGAGTCTGCGAAGTAGAGGACGCCCTCGTCGTCGATGGCAAGGCCCGAGGGCTGAGCCAACTCGGCCTGAGCCAAAGGCCCGTTAGCCGTCGACTCTCGCGCATTGCCTACGAGCGGCCCCGCCACATCGGACGCCAGGTCGATCGACCATATCTGGTGGGTACCGGCCATGGCGACATACAGAATTCCATCGCTTTGCTCAAGGGCCCAGGGCGACGCGAGCCGCACTTGGGTTGCCAGACCCGTCGCCGGCGGCCATCCCTGCTCCCCAGTGCCCGCTGCTGTGCTCACTTCGCCCGTTTCGAGGTCGATCGAGCGCACCGCGTGGTTGTTCGTGTCGGCGACGTATAGGACACGACCATCTGGGCTCAACGCCATGCCCTGCGGGGAGTCGAAGCGAGCCTCGAGCGCGCCGCCTTCGGTGTAGCCCTGCTCACCGCGTCCGTAGACGGCCGTCACGTTGCCGCTGGCCGGGTCTGCTGCGACGATCCGATGGCGTGCGGTATCTGCGATGTAGAGCAGCCCTGAGTTGGGGTCGATGAACACCTTGCCGGGGAAAGACAGGATCGTCTCCGGCAGGCCATCTCGTTCCAGCGCAAACTGCACGGGTGTGCGGTCCAGGGTCCCCAACGCTTCGAATTCGTCGACGAGCCCTTGGACGACAGGCTGCACGACCTCGTACACGCCTTCTCCGGAATGACCTCCGACGACGTTCCCAGCAGGGTCGATGAGGACCGTCGTCGGCCAGGCGTTCGCCCCCCAGGTGCGCCACACTTCGAAGTCGCGATCGTTTACCACCGGGTGTTCCACGCCGTAGCGCAGCACGACATTGCGAATGTTGTCGGTTTCACCTTCGTTGAGGAACTTCGCCGAGTGCACGCCGATGACGACGAGCTCGTTGGGATATTCGGCCTCCAACCGCTTCAAGTCCGGGATGATGTGGATGCAATTGATGCAGCCGTATGTCCAGAAGTCGAGCAGTACCACCTTGCCCTGAAGACTCTGCAAAGACAGAGGCTCGCCGGTGTTGAGCCACTCCAAACCCGCAGGAAACTCGGGAGCCGGCGTTGTCCCCGCAAACGACCGGGTCGGAGCGTCTGCTTGATCCGGCTGCGGGGCTTCTGTGCTGACGCCGGTCGAAAGCGGCGCGGCCGTGGTCGACCCTCCGCCGGTGTCCGCTGATTCGGAAGGGGAACATGCCGAGAGAACCAAGACAAGGGCGAACAAAACCAGGGACGTGCGTTTCACGGCCCTCATTGTCTCGCGAATTGTCAGCTAGTCATACTGAACGTTTCGTGAACGGCCAAAAGCGGAGTACGGAGTACGGTTCGTGAAGATGCTGATCGAGATCGTGGACTACAAGGAGTCTTGGCCGGAGGAGTTCATTGATTGTGCTGCCCCGGTGCGTGAAGCACTGGGGACCACGGTGATTGCGATCCATCACATAGGGTCGACTTCCGTCCCCGGACTTGCCGCCAAAGATCTGATAGACATCCAAGTCACGGTGGCTGAGTTGGGGGACTCGGTGATCGGTCCGATGACGGCTGCGGGTTATGTCTTCCACGACCAGGTGCAGGCCGATCACCAGCCTCCCGGCGGCGCCTATCCGGAGACAGAACTCCGTAAAAACGTGTTCGCTCAGCGCGAGGGCGACAGGCGCACGAACATCCACGTGCGGGTCGAAGGAGCCTTCAATCAGCGGTATGCGGTTCTCTTCAGGGACTACCTGCAGTCTCAACCGCTTGCTCGCGACGCTTACGCGGAGCTCAAGCGGGCCCTGTCCCGTCTGTTCCCTGATGACGGAGAGGCGTACTACGACGTCAAGGACCCCGCCATCGACATGCTCATGGCCGGGGCCAACATCTGGGCAGAAGAGACCGGCTGGGAAGTTCCACCTTCGGACGCCTAGGGGTGTGTCTCCCCATCTTGAGCCGAAGGCTCATTTGGGGGAGTACCGGTCGCAACCCGGAGAAGGGGGGAGCTAGCCAGTCATGCAGTTGTTGATCGCTCCCCGCACCGGTTGCCGGATTGCTCCTCGCCCCTGCGTCCCCGTCCTGCGAGACGTTTCACCTCCCTCGAGGCTCTCCGCTCTACCGGGGAGGAGGCCAAGACCGGGATCGGTGTTGCCTGCGACGGCTTGCGCCTACGGCGCGCGGGCTCCGAGGGCGGTGATCAGCACCACCGTGAGTCCCACAACGACCTGCTGGGCGCCGATCAGGGCTGCGCGCTGTGGGGGGCGGCGGATGGCGACGAGCTCGAATGTCGACTGTATTGCCAGGGCCACCACTGCGGCGATCGGGACCAAGTCGGTCGACCACCCGGCGAGGCCGATCACAATCGCCAGGCCCTGGGCCACATCGCTATGCCAGGTCTCATGCGCCCGGTTCTTGGCGCGAAGCAACTGAACTCGCACAAACGGTATGGCGGCAATCGAGCGGGCGGCCATCACCAGCCACAGCCCGGAGGCGATCGTGGCTTCTGCTCCACCCGTCAAGGCGATGGCAGCTGCGATGGATGCGATTCCTACGGCCCCGGCCAGCTCGGGAGTGAGGCGTCGACTGCGGCTGCGCATGTCGTACCAGAGCTCGAGCCCGATCAGTGGCGCAGCGATGGCGAGGGGCCACCAGAACGGTGCGAGGGCAGTGACCATTGCAACGACGACGAGCATGACGAGGAGGGCCACCTCGGCGCCGACGACTCTGCCGGCCAGCTTCGAGCGAGCCATCCACCTTCCCCGCCACGTATCGATCAGAACCAGTTTGAGCGGAGTGCGGGCAATGAACGCAACAAGCGCGGCAGCTCCCAGCGCAAATCCGGAGGCGGATGGGACCACGATCAGGCCGAGGACCACGGGCTCGAGAGTCAGGCTCCAACCACCGTGTTCGGTGGGCAGCGCGACGGACCTGAGCAATGGTCGTCCTTCGCGACCCGCTTCGTGAGCCATGGCGAGCAGCCTACGTTCGCTCCAAAGGTGTTACGGGGGCCATTCGACGAATCGCAAAAACAGGCAAAGGACTACCTAATACACAATATCTAGGCAAACCCCGACTTGCCGCCTTCACTCCGCCATTTCGTAGCTCGCTACACCGAGGCCTGCGCCGAGGGCTTTCGCCAGGTAAATCTCGGCGGCGTACGCCGGACGATGTGCTCCCGGCGCGTAGAGATCGATCGCCAATACTCCCGCAGCCAGTGCGAGGGCTTCGAGGTGAGCTGCTTGGTCGGCTACACCGACCACCCTTGTCACCACGCCTTCCGTGCCTGCCGAGGTGACCTTTGCCAGCGCACCGGCCCAGTCACCCGAAATGGGCGCAGCGAATGCTTTGTATCCGCCATCGGTCTCACGCTGCGCCGCCCACCTTGCTCCCACGGGATCGGGAAATGGGATCGGTTCTCCGCGTCGTAGCGGGGTACCTGGCTCAGTCCAGGCGATTGCCACTTCCATGACCTCGCCACCACGAGCCGTCTCGTGAGCGGCGAGGCTGGGCGCCAACCCAGACGCCAGGTTCGCTCCCGTGAGCAGGGTTGCTCCCGTTGCAGCAAATCGTTCGCCGAATTCAAGCTCGAGCTCTTCACCGTCGGCCCAAACGACACAATTCACCCCGGCGTCCAGAGCGGCCTCGACTAGTCCAGCAGGGTCAGGGGCATCAGTCATGACTACGTCGTACTCGGTCAAATCGGTGGCCTGGTGGACTCGTTGGTCCTGGCTCTTTGGGCTGCCGCCAATGAGTCCGAGCGAAGTCAGATCACGTTCGGCGAGGATGATGCGGGCGGCGCGAAGAGCGACTTCCGAGCCGGCTTGCTCGACAGCGACCTTCACTTGCGGCGGGTGCGCTGACTCTCGACCGGCTGCCAGGTGCCGTCGACCGGAGGCGGTTGGACAGGACGTTTCCGATACGCCGCGATACCGGCGGCGGCTGCCACCAGCAGCGCGACAAGCAAACCTGCGGAGTTATTGCTCTTGCTCACATCCCGCAGCGTAGCGGTGCCTTCAGCCCAGCAAAGGCAGCGTGGGGGTTTCGGCGCAGAGTGCCTCGACCTCGTCGGGGTCTGTAGGCAGGGATCCGGTTAGATTCTCGAACCCGCCATCACTGATCAGGATGTCGTCCTCGATACGGACTCCGATTCCCAACAGCGCTGTCGGCACTTCGAAATCCTCGTAGCCGGCGGCGTCACGTTCCTCGGATTCCAGCTTCTTTGCCGCTGCGGTGCCCAACATCATCCGACGCTCGCGCCAAGCGTCTGGGTCGTATTCGAGCAGTGGCAGCTTGATGATTGGGGTGTCCAGCGAAATGTAGATGCCGGGCTCGACGGTGAAAGACATCCCGACTTCGAGGTGGCGGGGTTTGCCGTCGATTCCGTAGTTCCCGGAATCGTGTACATCGTGGCCGAGCCAGTGGCCGGTGCCGTGCATGAAGAACTCTTTGTAGTGATGCATGTGGCGCGCCCGATCGACCGGTCCGGGTAGGGCTCCCATCTCCACCAACCCCTCGGTGATCGTGGCGACGCTGGCATCGTGGACCGCCTTCATCGTCGAGCCCTGTACCGAATACTCGAACGAGTTGTGTTGCGCAGCCAGCACAACCTCGTATACGGCTCGCTGCTCGGCCGTGAATCTCCCGTTGACCGGGAAGGTCCGCGTGATGTCTGCTGAGAAGTACTCGTACTCGGCTGCAGCGTCGATCAGCAAGAGGTCGCCGTCCGCAAGCATTGCCTCGTTCTCGGTGTAGTGAAGGATGCACGCGTTGACGCCGCCGGCAACGATTGCGGGATAGCCGTCACGGCGCGAACCATTCATTCGCCACACGTACTCCATGGCGGCCGCGACCTGGTACTCGTACAGACCCGCTCTTGCGATGCGCATCGCCTCAGCGTGGCCGCGCGCCGATATGTCGCCTGCCTTGCGCAGGAGCTCGATCTCGTCGGCGCTCTTGTAGAGACGCATCTCGTCGAAGAGCGGCGAAGCGTCGTTGAGCTGGTCTGGCACGGGGCGCCCGTACCTGACTGCTACGCCGCGCAGGCCCGTCATCAACGCCGCCATGCGCTGAGAGAACTGGCGGTGCCGCATAGGTGTGTAGACAGAGCGCCGACCGATCATGCGCTGGCGCAGCACCTTGTCGAGGTCCGCGATCGGATAGGCGGCGTCCGCTCCGTAGTCGGCAACGGCCCCTTCGACTCCTGCTCGGTACCCGTCCCAGATCTCGGTTTCGCGATCCTTGGGCCTCACGAACATGACATATCGCTCGTCCGGGTGCGATGGGTCGAGAACGGCAACTGCGTCCGGCTCCTCGAATCCTGTCAGGTACCAGAAGTCCGAGTCCTGACGGAAGAGGTGGTGGACGTCGTGATTGCGAATGGTTTCCTTGGCGGCCGGGACAACGGCGATGTCGCCTCCGATCCGATCCATGAAGTCGGCGCGACGGGCAGCGAAGAAGGAGTGTTCAGGCATAGGAGGGAGCGTAATGGGTATCCGGTATCCGGTATCCGGTATCAAGGGGTGGTCCAGGCTTCGGCTAGCTCCATGTGGTCGAGGATGAAGTCCGTTTTGGCTGCGTTATACGCGAGTCGGTCGTTTCGGTAGGTCTTGGCGAGACCCTTCTTGAGAGCGCCGTATTCGGCGGCGGCCTCGGGGTGGGCACGGAGGTAGTCGCGGAAGAGGAGGTGGCGGTGGTGCCAGCCGCCGTCGGCTTCGGCGACGTGGATCTGCATTACCCGCGGAAGGGGTGGCATCGGCTTGAAGTAGCGATGACCTTCGTCGCTCGAGCGAAGTGTCACCCCGCAACTCTCGATTGCGGCGACGTACGACTCCTCGTCTTCAACATCTGGCACTGCGACCATGATGTCGATTATGGGCTTAGCCGACAAGCCGGGCACCGCGGTTGAGCCCACGTGCTCGATGACAACGTCGAGCTGCGAGAGCGCCGCCTGCAAACAAGCTTTGGTCACTTCGAAACGCGCCGGCCATGCATCGTCATAGTCAAGGACATCGATTGGGTCGATTGGAGAGGCATCGCCGGTGCTTTGCCAGCCCGGAAGCAGAATCGGGAGTACCTCCATCTGCATTGCGGTGCGGTCAGCATCTGTGAGTTGCGCAACGTTGATTCCTCGGCTTGCTGCTTCCAACTCGTAGCGGTGAATCAGGGTGGCTCGGTCGCCAACGTCGGCGTGGAGTGCCACCCAAACTGTGTGCGGATCAGACAGGTCTGACAGCCCGAGCCTGCGGAGATGATCCTGGAGTTTCGAGTCCACGGCGCACGATCGTACCGGGTCGGAGTTCGCTGCCTAGACGATGGCGCCTTCGACCAAACGTCCGATGAAGAACGCCAGCACGCCGCCTATGCCGGCGATCACGAGGTTCTCGAGGCCAGATCTGACCGGGTTGGTGTTGGTGACGATTGTCTTGACGGCACCGACCGCGAACAGTCCGCAGGCGGTCAGGATCGCGGCGACCGTGAGACCGAGACTGGTGCTGTCAGTGAAGATGAACGGCAAAACTGATGGCAGCGACCCGGCAAGGAACAACACGCCGCTGAGCCACATGGCGGTATACGGCGAGCGCCGATCAGCGTCGATGATCCCGAACTCGAGCACCTTCATTGAATTCAGGAGCACCTCGTCGTCCTTGCTGAACGCGTTGACAACACCCTCGAGATCCTCGTCCGCCACGCCCATGTCCGAGAACATTGCATAGAGCTGGTCCACCTCCGAGTTGCGGTGGTGGGCAATGTGGATCTGCTCGAGTGCTATTTCGCGGTCGAAAACTTCTTCCTGGCTGCGGGTAGCAAGGTATTCACCAGCGGCCATTGAGATGGCGCCCGCAATTGCACCGGCAATGGTTGCCAGCAGAATCTCGTCGCGTGCCAACCCACCGCCGACGACGCCCGCTACCAAGAGAAAGATCGAGACGAGGCCATCGTTGACGCCAAGGATGATGTCCCGCATGTAGGGACGGGATTCGCCAACATGAGGCTCGTATGGGACCGCCTCTGGGACATTTTTGGACTGCACCATGGACACCAGATTGTAATCGACCAGGTCACGACTCAATTCGGGCTGGCGGCGCACAGTTGACTACTTGGTTCGATATGTTTGAGCGAGAGCGCCGCGGGCCGTATCACTCACGTCCCCCCTTGGGTGATGCGTTGAAACCCTTTCCTGGGACCACGGTGACTCAGAAGCTGTGGCCTTTGGTTAACGCACCCAAAGGCCACAGCCCTTATAGCGGCGCCATCGCCTCGCTCGACGCAGCTAGCGCTTTCGCCTTTCCAGCACAAACATCTTGGGCTGACGGCCGCTGCGTTCGAGATAGCACTCGTAGCCGGGCCACAAGTCGACGAACTGGGGCCACAGCGACATGTACTCCAGGTCGGAGGCCGGACGAGCGCGCACCGGTTGTTCCTCCTTGGTCTGCCACTTCGCCTTGCTGTTGGCCTCCAGGTTGAGGACCCATCCGGGGTGGTCGACTGCGCCGAAGAAGGTGCCTACGACGGCAGCGTGCCCGTCGGGAGTGTCGATGTACAAGAGTGGAACGATGCGCCACAGGCCGGTCTTGCGGCCTCTGGTCGTGAGGTATCCCATGGGGAATCCGGTGGCGAACGTCGTGGGGGCGAACGGCAGGTTCTTGGCCAAGCGATCGATGGGGGTGAGAACCCTTCGGCCGAATGCAGGAAACCACCGCCGCTTGCCGAGCCACTTGACAAGGGCCCGATACGGGTTCATGTCTGGATGCGGAACGCGTCGATGGCCGGGAGCAAGACTTCGTCGAATAGTTGCTGTCGCTCTCCCGGGTTCGATATGAGAGCAACCAACCCGGTGGATCGACCGATCTCGACCACCGCCATATCGAACTCGAACCCGTCCGCGGTGCCGTTGTAGATGGTCCAGGTGCCGATCTCACTTGCGACGGTTTGAATCCGATCGGGGCTTCCTGCGATTCCGAATTGGTTTGCGAGCAACGATACAAAGGTATCTGGCTCCACGAATGGGGCGAACTGTTGGAGAATCGCGGTTTGGTCAATCCCCGACTCGCCCCTGGCATATCCGCCGAAGCCGACGGACTCCCATCCTTCCGGTACCAGCCCTGAGACCTCGGTGCCGAAGACATCCTCGGAGAATGCAACCATCGTTACGGGAGGCGCGGGCTCGCCGGGAATCTTGAAGTCGATGCCCTTCATCGATCCAACACAGCTCGTATCGACCGGTGCGTTCGGATCGTCCAAGAAGGCGAAGGTGATATCGAGCGGACAACCGCCCGAAATCGAAGTGCCGTGGCCCAGGCCGGGAAACTCGACATAGGTGGAGTTGTTCAGGTACGCACTCGCCGAGGCTCCCCACGCCGGTGGTGTTATCGGGTCGTATTCGCCTGCCAGGACCAACGTCGGCAAGTCCGATTTCACCGGTTCGTTCTCCTGTGGAGAAGCCGCACCGGCCTGCCAGATGTCGCAGGCAGCCAGCATGAAGTCGCCCACGTTGGTTGCCCCCGCGAAGAGGGGAGCGATCTGATCAAGGCCTTGGAGACCGGCGTCGATGTCGGCTTGTGTCGTGAAGCTGATCTCCTCGTTGCACTGCACGGAGAGCATCATTCCCAGAGAAGTGAACTGGGCGTTGGCCAGCGTGTTCGACGTCAGCAGGCTGAGCGTGCTCGTATCTCCGGCCTCGAGCTCCTCGACCAGCTGCGGGATCACCGGAATCACGTCCTCCGAGTAGAGGCCTTGGAAGATCGTGCCGAGGAGCCAGTCGCCGTCGAACAACACATCCCAGCTGCCGCCGCCCAAGAAGTTGCGCACCGGAGCCTCTACGGGCGACGCCTCGTATCGGTCGTACAAGGTGAATACCCGGTTCTCGAGATCCGGGTAGCGCTCGGCACATCCCGGGTCCTCTGAGCACCCGGCGAAGAGTTCTTCGAGCGCACGATCGAAGTTGGCGGGCGCTTCTGCAGTCAGGTTGACGTCCGGTGTGTAGGTCGAGTCGAGAATGACGCTGCGGACGCCCTCCGGGAAGTCTCGCATCACGGTCGTCGCCAGGCGTGTCCCGTATGAGATGCCGAGCAGGTTGAGCTTGTCGTAGCCGAGAGCAATGCGCAGATCGTTGACGTCCGCTGCGTTTTCGGCCGAGTTGTATTGCGCAAGGTCAACGCCGTCATCAATCAGTCGGCTCCGACACTGGCTGATGGCATCGAGCTCGGCGGCCCGCTCCTCTTCGAGAGTCAGCTGCAGGTCGAGGACATTAAAGGCCCATTGCCGCTCCTCCGGGCAGTCGAGGGAAGGCTCGGACAGCCCTACGCCGCGCTGGTCGAACATGATGAGGTCACGGTTCTCAACGAGTTTGGACCACACCGGGCCGAATGAGAACTGCAGTGGCTCGAGGGTGGATCCGCCGGGTCCACCGTCGAGATAGATGATGGGATCCTCCGGAGCATCGGGGTTGGTGCTCGTGAAGCGTGCGAAGGGAATTCGGACCTCACTACGGTTGGTGATGTTCTGCCGATCTTCCGGCACGACCATCCATCCACAGTCGAATTCAACCTCTGTGACGAGATCGAACGGGCAGCGGCCACCTTCTAGACGCGGGGCGTAGCCCAGATCTGAAACCAGTGTGCTCGAGCTCGTCGGGGTAGCTCCACTCAGGGTCGTCAGCGGGGTCTGCGAGCCGAGATTCGACGGGGGAGCAATTGGTTCGGAACGGTTGGAAAATATGAAGAACGCCAGCACCCCAAGGACAACGACGGCCGTCGCGATCCCCGCGAGAATCGCAGCCTGGTTGTTGCTTTCGCCATCTGCTTCGGCGGCGGCTGCCGCCGCTTGGGCCTGTTCGATGAGGTCGGACGGGCGTGTGGGCTCGAGTCCGGCGGGCGCGGGATAGGAATCCGGTGTTGCCGGCTGGGGTGGTGGTTGCGGCGGTTCGCCGGCTGGCCCCTGGTGGGGAGGTTCGTTGTTCGTCATTGATCGTTTCAGGCTAAGGCGTGTGAGCTTTATCGGTAACGACCCTGCTCAACTTCACATTTCGCTTTCGGCGAAACTTGCGACCGCCCAGCGTCCATTTACGAGCCACTTGTCATCACTCGCGGCGGCGCGGGCGACTTCCTCTTGCGAGATGCCTGCCGCAACCTCGGATTTCAACGTTCGCAGCGCCAGAAGCGGTGCCGGCACTCCGCCGACGGCATCGTCAAACGGTGTCGTGAAGTCCCAGTGCCGATCGCCGAGGAGCCGGCGATAATTGGCGTCTCCCTTGACGATCATCAGGCCCGCGCCGACGAGAGCCTCATCGATCGAGGGCGGTCGGTCCCGCCATTCCAGGGGTGACACCCAGAACGGCTCCGCAGTGACCACGAGGCGGCCCGCTCCCGTCTCGGCGGCCAGGCGTTCACCGGCGCTACGCAGATGTGGATTTGTGTCGGCGGCCAGGTGGCGCATCGTCTCGGTGACATCGATCGGCATGGCATCGGAAACGAAGATCGGATACGCCTTGGCGTGGAGCCGAACCACTGAGGCAAGGTCGCTCCGCAGCAGAAGATCGGCAACTAGTAGGTCTGCCACCAACTCGGCTCCTGCGTTGTCGAGCACGATATCGACCGGGGGAGGACGCCGATCACGAAGCGACCGAATGGCAGCGGGCCTGTGATCTACGAGAAGGCGATCTTCGTGCGAGTCAACCGCGGCGGCGCCGCCGTGCTCGGCGGGCCATAGCGAAAGGTCGACCTGATTGCCCCAAAGAGCCGCGTCCGTCAGCTGTACAAGCAGGTAGTCCGTGCTGACCCCGCGGGCGTAGGCAGCGTCGACACTGTTGATCGTGATGCGGCCGGGAGCGATGGCCTGTTCGAGGCCGAGGGTCTTCTGGCGGCGGTATGGATCCTGCTGGGTCTCCCAATAGCGAACTGCATCCAGGATCCGTCGATAGAAGTAGAGCTCGACGAAGAACCACGGCGCATCGAGCCACGTCAACCCAGCATGAGGAGCTACGTAGGAGTCCCACGAGGATTGATCTAGGCCCGAGCCCGTCAACTCTCGAATTGATCCATTGGCGATCTCATCTATCAGTGATTCGACCTCAGTCGTGGCCAGAGCGTCGAATTCGTTGTCGGCGAGCAGGCGACGTGCGATTTCGGGTAGCCGCACCGCAACGGAGTGGTGCGTGAACGTTCCGACTTCATTGCCGCGAAGCGGTGCGGGGAGAGTTGCCACAGCGAGAGGCTAGGCCCTCGGAGCATGCCCTTGGCTAGGTTGCAGACATGACGACCATTCGACGCCTGACCAATTCGTGCCTCACCGTGACCGACGATTCGGGAACGACACTCTTCGATCCCGGCTTCTTTACTTTCGACTCGGGGGAGGTCGACCTCGATTCGATCGGGGAAGTTCAGCGGATCTTGATCACCCACGAGCACGGCGACCATGTGAAGCCTGAATTCGTACAATGGTTGCTCGACCGCGGCTCAGACGTTCGTGTCTTTGCCAACCAAGCCGTTGCGGACATTCTTGCCAAACACGGGATAGACGCCACCACAGACACTCCGGACGACGTCTCGTGCGAGGACGTACTCCACGAGGTGATCCCCAACGGCGCCCAACCGACGAACCGGGCGTATACGATCAATGGAGTCATCACACACCCCGGCGACAGCTACCAGCCGACCATCACCGCGCCCGTCCTGGCGCTGCCCTTGTTGATTCCATGGGGGTCCACAACTCGTAGCGTCGAGTTCGCCAAGAGTCTGGGGCCAAAGCAAGTGGTCCCGATTCACGATTTCTATCTGTCCAGGAGCGGCCGAGGTTTCATCGTTTCCATGGCCAAGGCAGTGCTCGGTCAGGCCGGCATCGAAGTTGTGCCGCTTGATTGGGGCGAGAGTTACAGCTTGTGAGCGCACTTGTTTTGCCCTCTGGTTCGCTGGTGTTGACCGACATTCACTCGACCAGAGGTGGCTCGGGTTCACGCCAATGCTCGTATGACTCGTCATGGCCGGGTGCCGACCTTGCCTCGCATCCGGTGCTCGGGCGGCGTCGCCAATGAGCAGCGATACGGGCGTCTGCCCCCATGCGGTGGGACCAACAGCCCCTGTCACTCGGCATCTCTTTGAGGCAAACTTCGGGATGAAGGAGGAGTCCATGCAGCAAGAGCTGGACATCCATGTCCACATAGATGAGGACCAGGACACCACCCTGGCGTTTCTCGAGCTGAACCTGCGCGGTGAGCACTTCGAGGCCACCGGACGGGCGCGGCGCAATCCTACAGACCGGCCGATGCCGGTCGTCGGGGAGGAATTGGCGGTTGCCCGAGCCCTCAGCGGGCTGACCAACCAAGTGATGGAGGCGGCTCAAACCAAGATCGAGCAGTTCCTGTCGGTCTAGGAGCTACTGCTCGAGATGGGGTGAGAAGTCGACGTGGTCGAGGTCGTCGGCGACGATGACTGGTCCGCGATATCCGGCGCGTCGGATATCGTTGACGATGTCTACCTTCGACTCCGCGGAGGTGGGCGGAGGGATCGCGTGCGTCAACAGCAGTGTGCCGACTCCGGCCCTAGCTGCCATCTCGCCGACTTGAGTGACGTCTGAATGGTACGAAGCGATGGACTCAGGATCGCTCAACAAGCCGTCCGGCACAGCCTTGGCTCGAAACACCTCCTGCACCAGAACAGTGGCGGCAGCTGATATCGACTCCAGCGTCGGGCAAACGGCGGTGTCTCCCGATATGACAACAGATCCGGCTGGTGTATCAACGCGGTAGGCAACTGCCGGCACGATTGGCTCGTGCCGGACCGCGACTGCCGAGACGCTCACTTCGCCGGTTTCGAATACGACCTGAGGCCTGTCGCTAGGAGCGAATGTCGAAACGTTGATTGCCGCGTTGCCTTCTCGTCCGGTGTGTGCAGCCCGGATCGTCATTTCACCTTGCCACACGTCGAGGGCGCTGGCTGCGTAGTCGGCAGCCGGGCCGATGGGAGCGACCACCTCCAATGGCGACACGTTGTCCCCCCACTGTTCGAGCCAGTGGCTCATTGCGAGATCGGGGAGCCCCACCATGTGGTCGCTGTGATGGTGTGTGAGGAAGACGGCGTCGATATCCGGCAGCTTCACCCCGGCCTCAGTCAACCGGAGAGTCGTGGCGCGGCCACAGTCGAACTGCAGCTTGATGTCGGGATCTACCTCGACCAGCGCACCGGGCCCGGCGCGTCCCGGAACCATTATCGGCGTGCCGCTTCCGGTAATCGTGACTCTGACCACTGTGTGAGTCTACGGACGTGAACCGACAATCCGGGTACCGGAGCAGCGCTTCGGTATCGTCGCCCGGTCGCTGGTTGGCTGCAGAACCGACTCACACAGCACGCGAATCACTCCCGGGGGGTCAATCCGGGAGTGATTCTCTGCCAGGCGGTGCGAGGGTTTGTCAGTCGTCTTCGGCGCTGTCCGCGGAGTCAGGCGAGTCGGGCGAGTCGGGCGAGTCGGGCGAGTCGGGCGAGTCGGGGGAGTCAGGGGAATCGGGTGACTCCGGTGAGTCTTCGCTTTCCGGGCTATCGGTGGAGTCCGGCGAGTCGGCTGAGTCTTCGCTTTCCGGGCTGTCGGTTGACACTGGCGACTCGGTG
>JAHEJX010000156.1 GCA_024638645.1 Actinomycetes bacterium | reverse complement strand
CCACGAAAACGCCTTCCTGTGCGCCGATGCTTGCGGGAATGAAGAACGTGCCCACGCGCACGAGCTGTGCCACTGCCTCGATGATCCACGCATCCGAAAAAAGATATCGGCTCGCCGAGAAACCACATCACCCAGAAGAGCTCCACCGCGCCGAGGGCCCAATTGAATATGGCCAGCGCCAGTGCCCCCGCGAAGCGTTGCGGCGCGCGAGTGTAGAACGCGACCAGTCGCTCGTCGATGTCCTTGATGTGTTTCAGCCCATGGCTGAGTCGTGACCCGAGCCGGGATCTCACCACCCGAGTGCCAGCGAGGCTGGAAAGCCGCAGGCGTTGCACCAGGTACAGAAGCACAACGCCGGTCGCGAGCGCAGCCAATCCCATCGCCGCCAGTAGCCCGTAGGTGCTGGCAATTCGAGGGTCGCCGAGGAGGAGCCAGAATCCGATGCCGAGAAACGGTAGCAGCGCGATGAGGTTTGTCGTCCTCGCTAGCAGCAACGAGGCCGCAGCCTCGCGATACCCGAGCCCGTGGTAGCGCTTGAGTAGCACCGCCTTCACCGGCTCACCCCCCATTCCCGCGAGTGGCGTGATGTTGTTCCATGCCTCGCCGACCATGCGCACGATGAACAGTCGCGTGAGCCATCGGGCATTCAGCCTCACCGACGGTATCGCAAGCTGCCAGCTGAGCGAATCTGCCGCGAAGGCCACGAAGTAGGTGAGAAGTACAACGAGCAAGCCCAACGCCCCGAGGCTCAGAACATGCTGCCCGAGAGCGGACAGGTCGGTTTGGTAGAGCAAGAACGAGAGCAGCCCCAGACCCAGACACAGAGAAAAACTCCGCCATGCGGTACGCACTGCGTTCCTCTTACACGTGGTACCGGTCGGCGCCTTGGACGAGGCCGGTCATCCAATAGACCTGGGCCCCGATTGCACCGACGGGAAGCAGCAGCCACGTGAGGTCGAGTAGGGACAGGGCTAACACGATGAAGCAGAAGTCTGCCCGTGTGAGCTCTCTGAATATGTAAATTGCCCGTTGCGACCACGACTCGGGGCGGGCCGAGTCCTGGGGCGTATCCGGGACGCCGCCTCCAGGCGGTGCGGCCAGCGCGCGGCGTTGTCCGAGCCAGAAGTTCAGGGTTGCCCCGGCCGCGGCCGCCCCGCCCAGCCACAACCAAATCGCTTCCCCGCTGGCGTGAGTGGCCCCGATTCCGAGGGCGGCGAAGAAGGCGGCGTGAACCACCCAGTCGATCAGGGTATCGAGCTTCTTCCCCAACGGCGTCTGCCGGTCCTTGAGGCGTGCGACCTCACCATCGCAGTTGTCCAGCACGTAGCACGCCACCAGCAACACCCCGCCGGTCATTGCCGCCGCCCAGTGCCCGCGCGCAAAGCTCGTCGCGCTCAGGAGCCCGAATGCGAGGGCCGCGATGCTGATGGCGTTCGGTGACAACTCGGTGCGCGCGAGCAGCGGGGTTACCCGGTAAGAGAGGTGGCGCACAAGGGGAAAAGCACGCGCGGGTGGGCCCAGCTGGGACGGAGTGCTCACAGGGCGTATTCTCTTGACTGCGCCCAAAATGACAAGGGGCGAGGCCGTTGGCAGCGATTTGGGCTTTCCGGCGGTCGGGGGGGTTCTCGGGAGGGCATACCAACACCCGGTCATGCGCCGTATACTACGCCAAGCGCGGGAGAGCTAGCGGCTACCAGGCAAACTGGTTGGGAGCGGCGGCGGGGTGGCTTCCGCCACGAGGCATTGCGGGCTCGAATTTCCGGCCTCGGGGGAAACGGTCTCAGATCCCGGCCCGGGCAGCGTGCAGGCCGGTGCGAGACTCAATAGAAAGTGACAACAAGCAGCAGCCATCGGAGGAAATCCTATGAGTAAACAGTCTTTTCGCAAGCTGAGCCGCCGCACGGTCTTAAAAGGCGCGGCGGCCGCGGCCGCGGTGGGTCCGTGGATCGTCAGCCCCAAGGTGCTCGCGTCCTCGGGCGAGGTGAATATCCTGATGTGGTCGGACTATCTGCCCCCGGGCTTTCTTAAGGCCTTCGAAGGCAAGACCGGTATCAAGGTCAACTATACCGGCATCGGCTCGAATGAGGAGATCATCAACAAGATGAAGGTCACCAAGGGCGAGGGCATCGACCTTTGCAGCCCGACCAACATGCGTTCTCCGCAGTGGATCGACCTCGGTGTCCTGCAGCCGTTTGACTATGGCCGCATCAAGAACCTCTCGAACGTGAACCCGGCGATGGTCAAGGTTGGCGACGAGGAGTGGAACTTCGGCGGCAAGGGGTCGCACTGGCTGCCGCACATCTGGGGAACCGAGGGTGTTGCCTGGCGAACCGACCTGTGGACGCCACCGCGGGCGGGCGAGGTCCCCGCCTACGGGGATATCTGGCAGCCCGACGTTCGGGGCAAGACCATGATGCGGGTGCACTCCGGCATGCTCGGGGCCGGTTTGCATCTCGAGACGACCGGTGCCCTCGCGCCGGGAGCCATGAAGAAGGCTTACAACGATGAGGACACGATGCGAAAGACCTGGCAGACGGTGACCGACTTCTGCATCAAGAACAAGGCCCAGGTGAAGCTTTTCTGGAACGACGCCGACACCCAGAAAAACGGCCTCCTCAATGAGGGGGTGCTGGTGGGTCAGACCTGGGACGGTCCCCCGATCACGCTCATGAACGACGGCGACCCGGTCCAATATCGTGCGCCGGTGGAGGGCTCACTCGCCTGGGTGGATGGAATTTCTCTGTCCAATGCAGCGGGCGACCTGGATGCGGTCTACGCCTTCATCGATTTCTGCTTCCAGCCCGAGCCGGCGGGTAAGTCGATCGACGGCGGTGGCGACTCGAGCTGGGGCGGACACGGATACAACTCGGCGGTGCTCGGCGCGGACAAGTTTGCGAGCCCGCAGTACGGGAAGGTGTTTGCCTCGGTGTACCCGGGCAACGCGCTTTCCAATCTCTGGCCCTGGCCGAAAGAGCCGCAATGGTACGCTGACGTTCGCACCGAGTACGTCAACAAGTTCCAGAGCGCATAGGGCAAACGCGTTGTGCTCGACCCCGGGCCGAAAGGCCCGGGGCTTTGCCAAGCTCGGCTGCCTGCATTAACCTAGGGCCGGGAGCGAGATGCCGGAGACGGCGGCATGCTGGCGTCCTGCCCATGCACAAGAACAATACGGGTGGCGCACGATGAGCGCAGATGTGCAACTCGATGGGGTGTGGATAAAGTTCGGTGACTTCGTCGCCGCGCGAGACGTGAACATTCAGATCAAGGAGGGAGAGTTCTTCAGCTTCCTCGGCCCGTCCGGGTGCGGCAAGACTACCCTGCTGCGCGCGGTGTCCGGATTTCTCGAGCCCTCGGACGGCACGGTCCGCATCGGCGGGGATGACATGGCGGGCATCGGTCCGAACAAGCGTCCCACCGCGCTGATATTCCAGAATCTAGCCCTGTTCCCGCTGATGACGGTGTGGGAGAACATTGCCTTCGCCCTGGAGGTGAGGGGCGTTCGACGGGCTGAGCGGCGGAAGAAAGCGGAAGAGCTGCTCGAGCTCATTGCGCTGCCGGGTCAGGGCGACAAGATGTGCCACGAGCTGTCCGGAGGGCAGCGCCAGCGGGTCGCGATCGCCCGGGCGTTGTGCGCCGAGCCCGACGTGCTTCTGCTCGACGAGCCGCTCTCAGCCCTCGACCTAAAGCTGCGTCAGCACATGCGCACCGAGCTTCGGGCCATCCAGCAACGTGTCGGCATCACCTTCATCTACATCACCCACGACCAGGGCGAGGCCCTGACCATGTCGGACCACGTGGCGGTGATGCGCGAGGGGATCATCGAGCAGGTTGCCGATGGCAGCACGCTGTACGATCGCCCTGAGACCGCTTTCGTCGCCTCCTTTGTGGGCGAGAACAACCTCTTCCGGGGCCGGGTCGCGGAGGTGACCGGGGAGCAGGCGGTTGTGGACACGAACGTCGGGCCGATTCGAGCCCGGATGGCGACCCACGAGGGCGAGGCTCAGCTGAAGCCCCACGAGGAAGCGTTCGTGTTCGTGCGCCCGGAATCGCTCAAGTTCGTCAACGGCGGTGAGTTCGATAACGCGATCCAAGCGCAGATTCACCAGCAGGAATTCGAGGGAAATCTCTGGCAGGTCTTTCTCGACGTTGCCAACAGCGACAAGCGGATCAAGATGTCGCTCGTCAACGACGGACGCTCGCTCGGCCACGAGACGGGCTCCGATGTCACCATCGGCTTCAAGGCCGAGCTCGCGGTAGCGCTCCCTCAGGGACCGCTCGCCGCGGAGTAGCCGACCCCAGGGAGAGCGCGCAGCCATGAATCCCCGGTCATACTTTCAGCGCTTCTTCCTCCGTAACGGCAGGACACTCGGGACCTTCATCCTGGTCGCGGTGGCATTCTGGATCTTCATCATGATCTTGATGCCACAGATTTTCATGGTGGATTTCTCTTTCCGGCACGCCCTGCCGCCGGCGAAGGTCGGTGGCGCGGAGGACGTCTATACCCTCGAGCACTATCAGTACGCCGTTTACGGCAGCGCTAAGGCGGAGGGAGAGTACAACACCGTCGACCTCAAGGTCTTCGGGCGTACGCTGCTGGCGGCGATATTCGTGACGCTGTTCGACCTCGCGCTTTGTTATCCCATCGCCTACTACCTGGCCCAGGTTGCCTCCGGCGGCTGGGGACGGCTCATGGTGCTGTCATTGATTGTGCCGTTCTGGGTGAACGAGATCCTCAGGGCATTCGCGTTTCGGATCATGTTCGGCACGACCGGCGTGATCAACAGCGCCCTGATGGCGACCGGGGTGCTGGACGAGCCCTACGACTTCATCCGCGAAGACTGGGCGTTGTACGCGGGCCTAGGCTACGCGTTCATTCTCCTGATGATCTTTCCCCTCTACAATGCGATCGAGAGTCTCGACAAGAATCAGATCGAGGCCGCGCGCGACATGGGGGCCTCGTGGTTGCGCATTCACTTCCGGGTCGTCGTTCCGTTTGCGAAGCCGGGCATCAGCTCCGGGTGCACGATGGTCTTCATGCTCACCGCAGGGGCCCTTGCCGCGCCACAGATCCTCGGCGGCCCGAGCAGCCTATGGTTCACCCAGATCGTCTTCCAGTGGTTCAACCAGGGCAATAACTGGAACCGCGGATCCGCCTACGCGTTGATACTGCTCGCCTCCACGATTGTGATGGTCCTCATCGCGATGAGGATCTTCAAGGTGAAGCTCGGAGAGACCATACGGTGAGGTCGGACGCGTTCCTCAGATACCTCGTGCTCGCCTTCGTGCTGGCGTTTTTTGCCTATCTTTTCGGACCGCTCATCATCATGAGCGTCACGGCGTTCAACAG
>JAHEJX010000155.1 GCA_024638645.1 Actinomycetes bacterium | reverse complement strand
GACTTGGAAGAGATGGGATTGGTGCGTTCCCCGCACACGTCCGCGGGGCGGGTGCCGACGGCTCAGGGCTATCGTCTCTTCGTGGATACACTATTGCAGGTGCGCCCTGTGCTGCGAGCCGAAGTCGAGCGCATCAGGGGTCAGCTCGACCCGATGCAAGACCGCGACGCGTTGGCGGAGACCGTATCCTCGATGCTTTCGGAGATCACCCGTCTGGCGGGCGTCGTGACCGTCCCTCGCCAGGAGCACCTCACGCTGCGACAGGTAGAATTTCTGACGTTGTCGAACAGTCAGGTGCTCGTCATTCTCGTGATAAACGAGCACGAAGTGCAGAACCGCATCATCCGCACGTCGCGCTCGTACTCGCCGGCAGAGCTCCAACAGGCTAGCAACTATCTCACGGTAGAGTTCAAGGGGCAGGAGCTTCGCGATGTGCGGCGACGGATCGTGCTGGAGATGAGAGAAGCCCGCGAACAGATGGACCAGATGATGATGAGCGCGATCGAGATGGCTGAGCAGGCGTTCGTTGCGGCTGAGAGTAAGGACGAAGTCGTGGTAGCCGGCCAGACGCACCTCATGGAGTACGGGGAGCTCGCAGACATGGAGAAGTTGAGGAATTTGTTCGACGCTTTCAATAAGAAACGGGACATTCTTCACTTGCTTGATCAATCGATATCGGCCCGGGGCGTCCGCATCTTCATCGGCGAGGAGTCCGGCTACGATATTTTCGACGACTGTAGCGTTGTCACCTCTAGTTATGATTTCGAAGGGCAGGCACTGGGCGTTCTTGGGGTGATCGGCCCCACTCGGATGGCCTACGAACGCGTCATTCCCATCGTGGACCTAACGGCCCGGTTGGTGAGCGCTGCCTTGAATCCCAAGCATTAGTCCCCCATATAGCCCAATGGGTGCTGGAGAGACCGTCGGCCGCCGGCGCGATGACAGCGATTAATTTTTTGCACAGTTCAGGGCATATCGAGAAAGATGGGTACAGAGCAAAAGACGGCAACCGAGGCTGGAGGACAGCCGAAATCCACTAGGAAGGCCAAGGGGCGAGGCGCCGGCCCACCGCCGTTCGGGGCACAGAGTCCGTCCGAAGTGACGTCGTCAGATCCCACCGCAGAAGAGACCATGGTGGAGGGTGAGGGTCTCTCGCCCGCGGAAGTTGCTGCCGCCCCGGCGCCTGCGGCTGATGACGAGTTGGTCAAGGCCCTCGAGACTTCGCAACGGGAGCTCGACGAGAACCGAGACCGATTGCTCCGCGCTCAAGCGGAGCTGGAGAATCTGCGAAAGCGCGCTCAGAGAGACGTCGAGAACGCGCACAAGTTCGGTATCGAGCGGTTTGTGTCGGAACTCCTTCCAGTGCGTGACAGCATGGAGCTCGGCCTTATTGCCTCTCGCGATGATGGTGCCGACGTCGCCAAGGTCCGCGAGGGGTTTGAGCTCACTTTTCGCATGCTCTCGACCGCGATGGAGAAATCCGGCGTCGAGGAGGTGAATCCGGCAGGAGCGCGTTTCGACCCGGAGTTCCACCAGGCGATGTCGGTGCAGGAGGTGGAGGGTTGCGAATCGGGCACGGTTACGACGGTCGTTCAGAAGGGATACCTGTTGAACGGACGCCTCGTGCGACCGGCTCTTGTGATGGTGGCGAAGTGATACGCAGGCTTGAATTGTCCCCCTCGGTCCCAATATAGGGTCCAGACGCGGGGAATAGGCACAGTCGGATTTCGGAGACCTTAAAGATGGGCAAAGTGATTGGAATCGATTTGGGAACCACCAACTCATGCGTGGCGATAATGGAGGGTGGTAACCCGAAGGTAATCGAGAACAGTGAGGGGGATCGCACGACGCCGTCGGTCGTCGCATTTACCAAGGATGATGAAATCCTGGTGGGACAGTCTGCAAAGCGCCAAGCCGTCACCAATCCTGCAAACACCCTATTCGCCATTAAGCGCTTGATAGGGCGAAGGTTTAAGGATGACGTCGTGCAGCGCGACATCAAGATGGTCCCCTACAAGATCTCAGCCGCCGATAACGGGGATGCGTGGGTAGAGGTCAAAGGAAAGAAGATGGCGCCGCCGGAGATCTCCGCCCGCGTGCTGATGAAGATGAAGAAGACCGCGGAGGATTATCTCGGCGAGCCCGTCAATGATGCTGTGATCACGGTGCCCGCCTACTTCAATGACTCCCAGCGACAGGCGACCAAAGACGCGGGGCGCATTGCCGGTCTGGAGGTCAAGCGAATCATCAACGAGCCGACCGCGGCTGCCCTTGCTTACGGCATGGACAAGAAGCGGGGGGATTCAAAAATTGCGGTGTACGACCTCGGGGGTGGGACATTCGACATATCTATCATCGAGATCGCCGAGGTGGACGGCGAGCATCAGTTTGAGGTGCTTTCAACCAATGGCGACACGTTCCTCGGGGGCGAGGACTTCGACCTGCGCATAATTGATTATCTCGCTGACGAGTTCAAGAAAGATTCCGGAATTGATCTTCACAATGACCCGCTGGCACTGCAGCGATTGAAGGAGTCCGCGGAGAAGGCGAAAGTTGAACTTTCATCGAGCCAGCAGACCGAGATTAATCTTCCGTACATCACGGCCGATGCGAGCGGTCCAAAGCATTTAAATATCAAGCTGACGAGGGCGAAGCTCGAGTCTTTGGTCGAAGACTTGATTGCGCGTACCGTCGAGCCCTGCAAGGTCGCACTGAAGGACGCCGGGGTGAGTGGGTCAGATATCGAGGATGTGATCCTCGTCGGTGGTCAGACCCGAATGCCCAAGGTCCAGCAGATGGTCAAGGAGATCTTCGGAAAGGAGGCGCGCAAGGACGTCAACCCGGATGAGGCGGTGGCAGTGGGCGCGGCGATTCAGGCTGGCGTGCTCGCCGGTGAAGTCAAGGACGTCCTGCTGCTCGACGTGACCCCGTTATCGTTGGGCATTGAAACCCTCGGTGGCGTAATGACAAAGCTCATCGACAAGAACACCACTGTGCCCACCAAGGCCTCGCAGGTATTCTCGACGGCAGAGGACAATCAGCCGGCGGTAACGGTTCACGTGCTTCAAGGGGAGCGCGAGGTTGCTTCCACCAACAAGTCTCTTGGTCGTTTCGACCTGGCGGATATTCCGCCCGCGCCTCGAGGGGTTCCGCAGGTCGAGGTCACATTCGACATCGATGCCAACGGCATCCTCAACGTGTCGGCCAAGGACAAGGCAACCGGCAAGGAGCAGTCGATTGTGATTCGAGCCTCCAGCGGATTATCCGATGACGAGATACAGCAGATGGTCAAGGATGCCGAGTCACACGCTGAGGAAGATCGCAAATTTCATGAGCTGGTAGACGCCCGGAATCACGCCGACAATCTGATCCATTCGTCCGAGAAGTCTCTTAAGGACCTTGGTTCTGAGGTGGAGGCTGAGGAAAAGAAAGGCATTGAGGAGGCCATTTCCGCTCTCAAGGACGTGATGAAGAAGGCGGACAAAGCCGAAATCGAAGCGAAGACCAGCGCGCTCGCCGAGCTCTCCGGAAAGCTGGCGGAGCGGGTCTACAAGAAGCAGGCGCAGAGCACCGCGGCGGGTGAGGGACAGCCTTCGGCGGAGTCCGCCGAGAGCGGCGGTGGTGGCAGCAGTTCGGACGATGTGGTGGATGCTGAGTTCGAAGAAGTGAAGGACGATACCAAGTAGTGTTTTGCAGATGCGCGGCACGATACCGCGTGTTGACAATTGGCGCGGAGCGCTCGGGCTAGCTTGACGTTGGCTCGCGCGGTCCCGCGCTCAGCAGTTTTCCTCGGGTAGCGATGGCAAAACGGGATTACTACGAAGTCCTCGGCGTATCGAAGAACGCGAGCGACGACGAGATCAAGAAGGCCTACCGCCGCCTTGCCATGAAGAATCATCCCGATCGAACCGCGGGCGAGGAAGCGGCGACCGAGCGGTTCAAGGTGGGCAAGGAAGCCTACGAGGTCCTGTCCGATCCGCGAAAGCGCGCGGCCTATGATCAGTTCGGCCACGCGGGTGTCGATCCTTCCGTCGGGGGTGGGAGCCCCAATAGTGCATTTCGCGACATATTCGACGAGGTGTTCGGAGATATTTTTGGGGCGCGCGGAGGAAGTGGGCAGCGCGTGTATCGAGGCGCCGACGTGCGTTACTCCATCGCGCTGAGCCTCGAGGAGGCGGTGTTCGGGACCAATGCCAAGATCGACGTTCCCAGCCACGTTCTCTGCTCAGAGTGCGCTGGAAGTGGAGCTCGTAAGGGCACTTCGCCGGTGACCTGCAGCACCTGTGAGGGGGCGGGGCAGGTTCGAATGCAGCAGGGATTCTTTTCTCTCCAGCAAACATGCCCGAGGTGTCGAGGAACCGGAAAGATGATTCAGGAGCCGTGTCGCGCTTGCAGCGGCGCGGGCCGAGTGGTGAGAAACAAGGGGTTATCGGTGAAGGTGCCGCCCGGCGTGGACTCGGGTGACCGAGTGCGTCTGTCGGGGGAGGGGGAGCTCGGTGAAAATGGAGGGCCGCCGGGCGACCTGTATGTCGAGATCTCTGTTCGCGAGCATCCCATCTTCACCCGGGATGGCACGAACTTGTTCTGCGATGTCCCGATTGGATTCGTCACAGCGACGCTCGGAGGCGAGCTGGAGGTGCCCGCTTTGGATGGGCGGGTCAATCTCAAGATCCCGGCAGGAACTCAGACCGGCAAGCCCTTTCGGCTGCGAGGAAAAGGGGTACGTTCCGTTCGAGGAGATGGGGTAGGGGACCTCATTTGTCGGGTGGTGGTCGAGACGCCGATCAACCTCAGCCGCAAGCAGAAAGAGCTATTGGAAGAATTCGATGGTTTGCTGAACAAGAACGAGAAGAAGCACCTTCCCAGAGGCTCCGGCTGGCTGGACAACGTGAAGCGGTTTTTTGAGGACTTAGGGCAGTGAACTCACCGCTGAGGGTCGGCATTTGCGGGGCGGCGGGGCGAATGGGCCGTACGTTGATGGCGGCCTGCCAAGAGGAGTCTGGGTTTGTCGTGGGCGCGGCAATCGAGGCTCCCGGTACCGACGCGATCGGCTTGGATGCGGGCGTGCTTGCGGGGTTGCCTAAGCTGAATTTGATGGTCACGGACCGATTGAGTTCGGCCTTGAACACGGTTGACGTATGCATCGATTTCACGCGGCCCGAGGCGACGCTCTCGACCTTGAGCGCCTGCCGGGAAGCCCGCGTGCCGATGGTGATCGGGACTACGGGCTTGTCGCCCGCCGACCGGCGAGTGCTTGACGAGGCAGCGCAGGACATCGCCGTTGTGTTCGCTCCGAATATGAGCGTGGGGGTCAACCTTTGCTTCAAGCTGCTCGACCTGGCTGCGCGCGTGCTCGGTGACGAATTCGACGTCGAAATAATCGAAGCCCATCATCGGCACAAGATCGATGCGCCTTCGGGGACGGCGGTAAGGATGGGG